>NZ_JBEYZD010000002.1:0-229631 GCF_040645895.1 Streptomyces olindensis
CCTTCCCCTCGTACCAGGCCATGCTGGAGTCGGAGGACGTCGACGCGGTCGCGATCTTCACCCAGCGGTGGACGCACGGGCCGCTGGTGCGTTGTAGATCGAGATCGTCGACTTGTTGCCCTTCTTGTCGGCGATCTTGGCGTGGAAGGAGATGGCCTTCCCCTTCGCCGGGTTCTTGACGGTGATCTTGCCGTTCTTGACGTCGAGCTTCTTCCAGGTCTTGCCGTAGTCGTACGACACGTACACCGACAGCGACTTCAGGTTGCTGCCCTTGGCCGCGCCCTCGACGGTGACCGGGATGCTGGCCGTCTTGCCGGCCGCGACCTTGCTGTCCAGGCCGGTGGCCGCGTTGAAGCGGGCCGTGGAGGCGGGCAGCTGCTTGATGTCGCTTGTCTTCTTCGAGCGGAACGTCCAGCTGGCGTCGATGCGGGTGGAGGCCGCCGCGACCTTGACGCTGCGCTTGACCGAGGTCGTCAGCTTGTACTCGGCGTCACCGGCCGGGACCTTGAACGTCTTCTCGCCGAACAGCGGGTCGTCGTTGCTGCCGACCTTCTTGCCGTTGCGGTACAGCGTCGTGGCCGCCGACGTGAACTGCGAGTAGCCCACGTTGCCCTTGCCGTCGGCGAACAGCGGCAGGGAGCCGTAGATCTCGTTGTTCTCGCGGAAGATGCCGAAGTCGGCGTTGAGACGCGGTTGGAAGACGGCCGTGTTGACGGTCTTGGAGTAGCTCTTGCCGGCCGCGTACTTCTGCTGGCCCATCGAGTAGGCGGCCTCGTCGACCGGGAAGCCGTCGGCGTCCACCCCGCCGGACTGGGCGAACTCGAGCTGCCACTGCACACCGCCCTGGGCGGACAGGTGCAGCGTCCGGGTGCCGGGCAGGGTCTGCGGGATGCCGATCGAGGAGGCGCTGGAGCTCCACGGCATCCAGCCCACCGCGTTGATCGCGCCCTTCTTGCCGCTCGCCGCGGCACCGAGGCCGACCTTCACCGTGGCCAGCTCACCGGCCTTGTAGTGCTTGGTGAAACCGGTGGCGAGCTGCTTGACCGGCCCGCCGGCGACGGTGTTGTACTCCTCCTTGCCGCCCTTGCTCCAGTGGCCGTCCCACTGCTGGGTCACCGAACCGTCGGTGATCTGCGGGCCGACGTGGGCGGTGCGGATGTCCGCGAAGGAGTCCAGCCACCAGCCGAAGCCGTAGCTGTTGTTCCCGGCCTCGACGGTGTAGTCGGCCGAGGCGAACTCGGACTTGGCGCCCGCGGCCGGGATGGTGATGTCCACGGCCTTGGCCTTGCTCGCGTCCAGCGTGACCGTCGTGTTCTTGGAGACGTTCAGCTTGGGCTGCGCGAGCCAGTCGACACCCTCGAACTTCTCGGGGTCGTCGCCCACGTAGACGTTCGAGTTGAGGATGTAGGTGCCCTTGGGCAGCCGCGCGGTGACCGTGCCGTCCGCGTCGTACGGCATGGCCCCCTTGCCCTTGCCGAGGCCCGCGATGCCGGTCAGGTCGGCGCTGTAGTTCTTCGCCGGCTTGCCGTCACGGTCCAGGACCTTCAGCGTGACGTCGTACGACTCGACCTCGCGCTGCACCGCCGCCGCCGTGCGGATCGTCTGGCCGCCGCCCGTCGCCGTCACGTACGAGGAGTACGCGCCGTCGAGCGTGCCGCCCAGCTTGGTGTCGACGGTGAACGGGACGGAGGCCTTGCCGCCGGCCGGGACGGTCACCGTGGTGGCGCCGAGCTTGAAGAAGCCGGCCGGGGCGGCCTGGCCCTTCGGGTTGGTGGCGGTCGACGCCAGCTTCAGCGTGACGTCCTTCGTACCGAGGTTGCGGTACGTCAGTTCCTTGGTGACCGGCTTGTCGTCGGTGTGCGGCCACTGCTGGACGCCGAAGCTCACGGACGCCGGCTCGGCGATCACGGACTGCTTGATGGCCTGGTCGACCTGGACGCGGCCCGAACCCTGCTGGAACGGCGTGTACTTGCCGCCCTTGGTGGAGCCCGTGAGGGCGCCCTTCAGCTCGGTGTACTTCCACTCGGGGTGCTGCTGCTTCAGGATCGCCGCCGCGCCCGCGACGTGCGGGGTCGCCATCGACGTTCCGGAGATCGTCATGTAACCGGCCGGCTTCTCGCCGACCTCCTGGGCTATCTGGTTGCCCGGGGCGGAGGCCGCGGTGATGTCCACGCCGGGCGCGGTCACGTCGGGCTTGAGGGCGCCGTCCATGGCGGGGCCGCGGCTGGAGAAGTCGGCCAGCACGTCCTTGTCGTCGACCGCGCCGACGGTCAGGGCCGCGGCGGCGCTGCCCGGGGAGCCGATGGTCTGGTCGCCGAAGTCGCCCTCGTTGCCGGCGGCGATGGCGAACAGGACGCCCTTCTCCTCGGACAGCTTGTTCACCCCCGCTTCCAGCGCGTCGATCGCGGGGGTGTCTCCGCCGCCCAGGCTCATGTTGATGACGTCGGCGCCCTCGGCGGCGGCCCACTCCATGCCGGCGAGGATCTCGGAGTCGCTGCCGAATCCGCCGTCGTCGAGGACCTTGCCGTTGAGGATCTTCGCGCCGGGCGCGACGCCCTTGTACTTGCCGCCGGACTTCTTGCCCGTGCCGGCCGCGATCGAGGCGACGTGCGTGCCGTGGCCGACCTTGTCGGTGGTGTCGGGCGAGGTGGTGAAGTTCTTGGCGCCCACGACCTGGCCCTTGAGGTCGTCGTGGGTGGCGTCGACACCGGTGTCCAGGACGGCGATCTTGACGCCCTTGCCGTCGTAGCCGGCCGACCACGCCTTGGGGGTGCCGATCTGCGCGACGGACTTGTCGAGGCTGGCCTTGCGGACGCCGTCGAGCCAGACGTGCGCGATGCCGGAGGCGGTCTTGTCCCCGTTGGTGACCGCGTCCCACAGCTCGGGCGCGTCCTCCTGCGGCGCCTGCACGGCGTCCGCGTTCAGGGACTTCAGCGAGTGGCTCAGCGTGCCCGCGTCACGGACGTCGGCCTTGGCGGCGGCCGCGCTGCCCTTGTAGCCGACGATGACCTTCAGGCCCTTCTTCTGGGCCTTGCGGGTCGCGGACTTGTTCAGCTCGGTGACGTCGAAGAGCCGCTGGTCGAGCTTGCCGGTGGCGACCAGACGGGCCGCGTCGGCCGGGATCACGAGGGTGTGGCCGTCGAGCTTGCGGACCTGGACGGGAATGCCCTCACGGCCCTTGGCCCGCTCCAGGCCGACGACACGGCCCTTGGCGTCGAGGGCGACCCGGTCACCGGTGATCAGCGTGACGTGGTGCTTTGCGGTGAGCGAGGCCGGCTTGGATGCGGCGGCCGCCTGCTCGGCGTCGGCGGACGCCGGGCTGGTCATGCCCGCCGCCAGGGCCACGGCTGCCGCTGTGGCGACCGTGGCCGCGTACGCCCTTTTCACTTGTCTGCGCAAGTTTCCCCCTTGCAGATGTACCGGGCGAATTCCCCGTTCACCCGGCCGGGGGTGGTCTCGCACGCATACGCGTACACCCCCCGGAATAGGCAGTATGCCGAGGGGTGATCACGTGCTCAATAGATGAGAAGAGGGTAAGAAATCCGTCGGCCGACTGTTACACGGCCGCCGGAACTCTGTTACAGGATTGGAGAATTACGCACGAGTGTTCTCCTTGACAGAGATGTGCCCCTTGTGAATGGTCGCCAGACGCGGGGCCTTCCTCGCCAGGGCCGAGTCGTGGGTGACCATGACGAAGGTGAGCCCGAGCTCCTGCCACATGCGCTCCAGCACGTCCATGATCTCGTCCCGCGTCGACTCGTCGAGATTGCCCGTGGGTTCGTCGGCGAGCAGCACCTTCGGCTGTTTCACCAGGGCCCGGGCGATGGCCACGCGCTGCTGCTGGCCGCCCGACATCTCGCCGGGCAGATGCGTGAGCCGCTCCCCGAGACCGACCGACCGCAGTGCCTCGGCGGCCCGTTCGCGGCGCTGCTTCGGCTTGACGCCGAGCGGCACGAGAGCGGTCTCGACGTTCTCCTGTGCGGTGAGCGTCGGGATCAGGTTGAAGGTCTGGAAGACGAAACCGATGTTCTCGCTGCGCACGCGGGTGAGGCGGGCCTCCGGCAGCGCGGCGAGGTCGGTGCCGTCGAGGACGACCTGGCCGGAGGTGGGGCGGTCGAGGCCGCCGAGCATCTGGAGCAGGGTGGATTTGCCGCCGCCGGTGGGGCCCTGGATGACGAGACGGTCGCCGTCGGGGATGGTGAGGTCGATGCCGTCGAGGGCCTGGACGGTTTCTTTGGACCGGGTGTAGTGCTTGGTCACGGCTGTGAGTTCGTACACGGGGGACTCCTGGGTTCGTCTTCGGATGCGGGCGCGGGTGCGTCTACTCCACGCGGCGCAGAGCGTCCGCCGGGCGCAGTCGCGAAGCCCGCCAGCCGCCGAACGCCCCGGCGACCAGGCCGCCCGTCACCGCCAGGGCCACCGCCAGCGCGATCGTCGTCAGGCTGACCGGGGCGGTGAGGGCGACGTCGAGGGTCTTCGCCGCCGCCGCACGCCCGGGCCCGCCGCGGAAGCCCCCGAAGCCGCCCCCGGCTCCTGTCCCCCCGCCCAACTGCGCTTGCAGCGTGGGGCTCACGGCCGTCACGGCGTAGGCGCCCGCCAGTCCGAGCGCGATGCCCAGCGCCCCGCCGACCAGGCCGTTGACGACCGCCTCGCCGACCACCTGTCCGGTCACCCGGCCCGACTTCCAGCCCAGTGCCTTGAGCGTGCCGAACTCGCGGACCCGGCGGGAGACCGCCGCGGACGTGAGCAGGCCCGCCACCAGGAACGCGGCCACGAGCACCGCGACCGACAGCCACCTGCCGACGCTCGCGGCGAGCGAGGAGGCCGTGGACAGGGAGCCGGAGACGGTGTCGACGAGGTCGGCGGAGGTGGTGACCGTCGTGCCCGGGATGTTCTTCTGGATCTCCGCCTTGACGCCGCCGATGCGCTGCGAGTCGGTCGCCTTGACGTAGATCGTGGTGACCTTGTCCTTGGCGTCGGCCAGCGTCTGCGCTTGTTTCAGCGGGATGTAGAGGTCGGCGGCGGCGTCCCCGCTGTCGGCGGTGGCGATGCCGACGACCTCGAACTTTTTGTTCTTGACGGTGACCACGGACCCGGTCTTGAGCTTCTTCTCCTTGGCGTACGCCGAGTCCGCCACGGCGACCTTCGCGTTCGTCTCGCCCGTGGTGAACGTACGGCCACTGGTGATCCTGGAGGAGGTCAGCGGGCCGAGGGCCGGCTCGGTGACGTCGGTGCCGTAGACGGAGTAGTTGTTGACGTCGAAGTCGGCGCCGCCGCCCTCGACACGGCCCTGCGGGGAGGGCTGGGCGCCCCGGCCCCCGCCCTGCCCGCCGCCCCCGCCCTGCTGGAACCGCCCGCGCGTGAACTCGCCGCTGACCTTGAGGACCTGCAGGCTCAGCCCGCCCACCGCGTCCGCGACGCCGCTCTGCCCGTCCACCTCGCCCACGGTCGAACTCGCCAGCGTCTGGAAGCCCTGCACCATGACGCGGTCGCTGCTCTGCTCGCCGCCGGAGCCGTCGTCCTGCGCGTCGAAGCGGAACCGCGGCCGCTCGGAGCCGCTGCCGGCCGGTGCCGCGGCCTTGGTGACGGTCATGTCCGTGCCGAGGCCGTACAGCGACTGCAGGACCTTCTCCTGCGCCTTGCCCATGCCTGCGGAGACGGAGGTGACCACGATGACCAGCGCGATGCCGAGCGCCAGCCCGGAGGCGACGACGAGGGCCGCCTTTCTACGGCGGCGCAGCTCGCGCCTCAAGTAGGTGAAGAACATGGCGGCAAGCTAGGGACGGTCTGTGATGAGGGCTTGAGCCGCGCATAAGAGCCGGATGAGAAGAGACGGAGGCCGCCGCCCGCCCCTTCGTCCGGGGTGGGCGGCGGCCTCCGTCAGTGGGACCGGGACTGCCGGGCCGTCAGAGGGCCGAGCCGGCCTTCCAGTCGGCCCAGTTCATGTTCCAGCCGTTGAGGCCGTTGTCCGGGGCGATGGTCTTGTCGCCGGTGTTCTCGACGACCACCACGTCACCGATCATCGAGTTGTCGTAGAACCACGCACCCGGGGTGTTCGGGTCGTCGGCGCCCTTGGCGTCCTGGAGGCCGACGCAGCCGTGGCTGGTGTTCACGCTGCCGAAGATGGACTTCGCGCCCCAGTAGTTGCCGTGGATGAACGTGCCGGAGCTGGAGAGGCGGATGGCGTGCGGCACGTCCTTGATGTCGTACTCGCCCTTGCCGTCGTCGTCCGTGAAGCCCACGGTCGCGCCGTTCATGCGCGTCTCCTTGAACTTCTCGGACATCACCATGATGCCCTGGTAGGTCTTGTTCTCCGGCGAGCCGGCGGAGATCGGGATGGTCCGCACGACCTTGCCGTCCTGCGTGACCTTCATCTGCTTGGTCTTCGCGTCGACGTAGGAGATCTGGTTGCGGCCGATCTTGAAGGTGACCGTCTTCTGCTGGACGCCGTAGACGCCCTCGGCGCCCTCGACACCGTCGAGCGCGAGCTTCAGCGTGACGGTGGAGCCTTCCTTCCAGTACTCGTCGGGACGGCAGTCCATGCGGTTGGCGTTGAACCAGTGGCAGGCGACCTCCTGGCCGCTGGTCGTGCTGACCTTGATGCCCTTCTGGACGGCCGCCTTGTTGGTGATCGCCTTGTCGAAGTTGATCGAGACCGGCATGCCGACGCCGACGGTGGTGCCGTCGTCCGGGGTGAAGTTGCCGATGAAGCTGTTGGCCGGGGAGACCGTGGTGAACGACGCGTTCTCGTGGGCGACGCGGCCGTCGGAGTCCTTCGCCTCCGCCGACAGCTTGTAGGTGGTGGAGCGCTCCAGCTGCGTGCTGGGCTTCCAGCTGGTCTTGTCGGCGGATATCTGGCCGCTGACCTCCGTGCCGTCGGAGGTGGTCATCTTCACGGCCGTGAGCGTGCCCTTGCTCACCGTGACGGCCGCGGAGTTGTTGATCGAGGCGTTGTCCGAGCCGTCCTTGGGCGTGATCTTGATCTGGGCCTCGGAGGTCTTCTTGGCCGCGGCCTCGTCGACCTTCGACTGGGAGCTGTCGCCGCCGTCGCTGCCCGAGGCGTTGTCGTCGCCGCCGGAACACGCCGAGAGCACCAGCACTCCGCCGAGCAGTGCGGACGCGACCGTCAGGCCCCTGCGCCGCTTACTGACCGTCATCACACGCTTCTCCATCGTTGCCGATTTCCCCAAAACCCCGAGTGTCCCCGTCAGAAATCCAAGTGCCCCCGTCAGGACTCGCGAGTCCCTCGTCGAGAACTTTCAACGCTACGACCGGTTCGCCCGGTTCCCCAGGTCACCCAGGTGTGGGGATCAACACGTCCGTGGCGGACGATGCCGGGCGAGGCGGCTGCGGTCGATGCGCCCCGTGAGACGCGAAGACCCCGGACGGCGGTTGCCGTCCGGGGTCACCGATTTCCCCGGCGGTCTCAGCGATCGCCGTCCTCGCCGTCGAGGACATCATCCTCGTCGAGGTCCCAGTCCGGCGAATCGGGGTCGTAGTCGATCCGTTCACTGCTCCAGGAGGCCTGCTGGAGCTCCACCCCCGGCACCTGGCTGACCAGGTCGAACGGATCAACGAGGTACGCGAGGGCCTCCGCGGTGTCTTCCGTCACAGTGCTCTCGGCGTGGGCCCGTTCCGCCGCGGGCATCCCGGCGTCGTCGGCGAGCCGGCGCAGCGCGGACTTGGTGACGGCGTCGGCGTCCTCGATTTCGAGAACGACCTCCACCCGAACCCGGACAAACCGTGATGTCTCTGGAGTGCTCATGGCGGGAGCGTACGGCCAAGAGCGCCCGTGACTTTCCCGTGACCCGCGCCTTTCACTAACATCGCTCCACACGGCCAATTCGCCGACGCCACAAGGGGATCGATATTCCGTGTCATCCGCTCGCCGTCCGTTGCTGACCGCCACCGCAGCGGCGACCCTGCTGGGCGCCCTGTGGTTCGTCCCGTCCGCCAACGCGACGTCGGACTCACCGGTGAGAGACGCGGTGGCGACGAGCCCGTCGCCGCTGGTCACGGAGCAGGCGCGGATCGCCGCCACGACCGCCGACACCTCGGTCACCGGTACCCGGCTGGCCGACACCGGCAGCTTCGACAGCACGCCGTACGTGATCGGCGGGACCGCCTGTCTCACGCTGGGCGCCGGGTTCGTGGTGTATTCGGTCCGCCGGGAACGGCTCGGTTTCTGACCGCACTTGACGAAAGGCCCCGCCGAGCGGCGGGGCCTTTCGCGTCCTGCGGGCCGTTCTACGTGTCCCACGGGCCGTTCTATGTGCCCTGCGGGCGTACTACCTGTCCCGCGGGCGTTCTACCGGAGCGGCCCGGTGACGCTCTCCACGGCGGCCAGCAGCCGCCCCTCGCGCACGAACGCGTCCGCCGCGGCCAGGTCGGGCGCCAGGAACCGGTCCGGTCCGGGGCCCTGGACGCCCGCGTCCCGCAGGGCGTCGATGACCGCCCGCGACGCGGGCGCCGGGGTCAGCCCCTCGCGCAGTTCGATCGCGCGGGTGGCGGCGTACAGTTCGACGGCCAGGACACGGGCGAGGTTGTCGACGGCCGTGCGCAGCTTGCGCGCCGCCGACCAGCCCATCGAGACGTGGTCCTCCTGCATGGCGGAGGACGGGATCGAGTCGGCGGACGCCGGTACGGCGAGCCGCTTCAGCTCGCTCACCAGCGCCGCCTGCGTGTACTGAGCGATCATCAGGCCCGAGTCCACACCGGCGTCGTCGGCGAGGAAGGGCGGCAGCCCGTGGCTGCGGTTCTTGTCGAGCAGCCGGTCGGTGCGCCGCTCCGCGATGGAGCCGAGGTCGGCGGCGGCGATGGCGAGGAAGTCCAGGACGTAGGCGACCGGCGCCCCGTGGAAGTTGCCGTTGGACTCCACGCGCCCGTCGGGCAGCACCACCGGGTTGTCCACCGCCGACGCCAGCTCACGGTCGGCGACCAGCCGGGCGTGCGCCATGGTGTCCCGTCCGGCACCGGCGACCTGCGGAGCGCAGCGCACCGAGTAGGCGTCCTGGACGCGCGGCGCGTCGTCCTGGTGATGCCCGGTCAGGCCCGAGCCCTTCAGCACGGCCAGCATGTTGGCGGCGCTGGCGGCCTGCCCCGGGTGCGGCCGGATGGCGTGCAGCTCGGGGGCGAGGACCTTGTCGGTGCCGAGCAGGGCCTCCAGGGACAGGGCGGCCGTGACGTCGGCGGAGCGGTAGAGCGTCTCCAGGTCGGCCAGGGCCATGACCAGCATGCCGAGCATGCCGTCGGTGCCGTTGAGGAGGGCGAGGCCTTCCTTCTCGCGCAGTTCGACCGGCTGGATGCCGTGCGCGGCGAGCAGTTCGGCGGCCGGGCGTACGACGCCGTCGGGGCCTTCGGCGTCGCCCTCCCCCATGAGCGTGAGCGCGCAGTGGGACAGCGGCGCGAGGTCGCCGGAGCAGCCGAGGCTTCCGTACTCGTGCACGACCGGGGTGATACCGGCGTTGAGGAGGGCGGCCATGGTGCGCGCCACCTCGGGGCGTACGCCGGTGTGCCCGGAGCAGACGGTCTTCAGCCGCAGGAACATCAGGGCGCGGACGACCTCCCGCTCGACCCGCGGCCCCATCCCGGCGGCGTGCGAGCGGACGATGTTGCGCTGGAGCTGGGCGCGCAGCTCGGGGCTGATGTGCCGGGTCGCCAGGGCCCCGAAGCCGGTGCTCACGCCGTACACGGGGTCCGGCTTGGCCGCCAGCGCGTCCACGATCTCGCGGGCCGCGGCGAGGGCGGCCACGGCCTCCTCGGAGAGCTCGACGCGGGCGCCGGCACGCGCCACGGCGAGCACGTCGGACGCGGTCACCCCGGACGTCCCCACCACCACAGTGTGCATATCCATATTCAGGAGCGTACGCAGTGAATTCGATGATGTCACCACTGGGGGCGGGGTTCGCCCCTTACTGATGCGTCACACCGCACTGATGCGTCACGCCGCCGGACGGCTTCAGGGCGCGTGCCGGCCGCGGAACCTCCGGCGCTCGCCATCGGCCTCCTGGGACGGCTCGTCCGCGAGCCGCATCACGGGATCGTCCGGTCCGGCCCGGCCCGCGACCACCGGCCGGGCGGCCCGCTCGGCCTTGGCCCGGTACTGGGCGGCGTCGGCGAGCCGGAACAGCCGGCGGGCGGAGCGCACGGGCCCGATCGGATCCTCGGTGGACGCGAGACCGCAGGCCACGCCGTCGCCCAGCTCCAACTCGGCCGCCCGGCGGCACAGTTCACCGGCGGCCTTCACGACCTGGTCGGCGGGCGGCCCGACGGCGAGCAGACAGAACTCGTCCCCGCCGAGCCGGGCGGCCAGGGCCCCCGGCAGCATGGCCCCGCACAGCGACAGCACCGAGCCGAAACGCTCCAGGAGGCGGTCGCCGGCGGCGTGCCCGTGGGTGTCGTTGACCCGCTTGAGCCCGTTGAGATCGCAGACGACCAGACTGACGACGGCTCCGTCCCGGCGGTGCCGCTCGATCGCCTGCTCCAGGCGTACGTCCACGGCGCGGCGGTTGGCGAGCCCGGTGAGCGCGTCGGTGTACGCGAGGCGGCGCGCCTCCTCCAGCCGCTCGGTCTGGGCGATGCCGGCGGCCACGACGGAGGCGAGGACGGTGGCGAAGTCGGCGTCGGCCCGCCCGAAGACGGGCTCGCCGGCCGGCCTCGCCACGTACAGCTCGCCCCAGGCCCTGCCGTGCAGCACGATCGGCGCGACCACGCAGCAGCCGCGGCCCCGCCGGCGCAGGGCGGCGACGCGCTGGTGGCAGTAGCCGGGCTGCCCGGCCGCGAGCCCTTCGGCGGTCTCCACCCACGCGTCCGGCTCCCCGCCGCCGGCCCACTGCTCGTGCAGGAACTCGGTGATCTCCGCGAACTGGTGCACCGGATACGCCTCGTCCTCGGGGAACTCCTCCTCCCCCTCGGCCAGCTCCCCCACGTTCACGAGGACCTTCAGCCGCCCGAGCTCCCGCTCCCACACCGACAGCGCGGCGAAGCTCCCGCCCAGCGCCCGGCACGCCCCGGCCGCCGCGGCACGCCACGCCTCACGCGACCCGTGCGCCGCCGCCATCCCCTGAGCCAACGCGACGACGGCAGCGAGCCGTCTGTCCTCACCCATCACTCCAGGCTAGGGAGTTTCCAGCCAGACTGACCTGTTTACGACGCGAACGGGGACGACTTGACGTGGGGGCGGCCCGGCTGCGGAGGCCTGCCCGATCACTCCCCCGGCCACTCCGGCTTGCGCCGCTCGTTGAACGCCGCGACGCCCTCCGCCCGGTCCCCCGAGAACGCCACCGCCCGCCACGCCGCGTCCTCCACCTCCAGCCCGGCGCGCAGATCCAGCCCCTGCCCGAGCCGCAGCGCCCGCTTCGCCGCCCGCAGGCCCACCGGCGAGTTCCCGGCGATCCGCGCCGCCAGCGCCAACGCCTCCTCCCGGTCCCGCCCGGCCTCCACCACCTGGTCGACCAGGCCCAACTCGCCCGCCTCCACGGCCTCCACCCGCCGCGCCGAGAAGATCAGCTCGGCCGCCCGGGCCGCCCCCACCCGCCGGGGCAGCAACTGCGTACCGCCACCGCCGGGAATCACCCCCACCGACACCTCCGGCAGACCCACCACGGCCGTACGGTCCGCCACGATCACGTCGCAGGCCAGCGCCAGCTCGAAGCCGCCGCCCAGCGCGAACCCGTGCACCGCCGCCACCGTCGGCACCGGCAGCTCCAGCACCCCCGTGTACGCCCCGCGCGTCACCGGCCGCTGCCGCAGCAGATCCGCGTCGCTGAACGAGTTCCGCTCCTTCAGATCCGCCCCGACGCAGAACGCCCGCTCATGCGTCGAGGTCAGCACCACCACCCGGACGTCCCGGTCCTCCCCCAGCGCCGCGCACGCCCCGGCCACGCACCGCGCCATCTCCGTCGACACGGCGTTCATGGCCTTGGGCCGGTCGAGGACGAGCTCCGCGACATGCCCCTGCTCATGCCGCCGCACCAGCACGAACTCCCCGAACCGTTCCTCACTCATGACACCCTCCGGTTAACGCGTGTTAACAACATCGCCGCTCCGATCATCGCAGCCGCGCCCCACCGGCGAAAGAGCGGACGCGTCCGGTTCCCGCACCCACCACCCGCCCACCCGTTCGAGTGACATCCGCCCAACTCGGGCCCGACCGCCCATGGCAGCGCATAACGTGCGTCAGCCACGGCGCACTGGGGGCGCGTGCGCATCGGGAGGGACCGTGATGACGACGAACACGCCGGCGACGCCGCGACGGAACACCGGGGCCGCCACGGCACCCCGCCGACCGGAGCCGGCCACGCCCTACGATCCGGCCCCGGCGGAACCCGGCCTCTTCGCCCCCCGCGTGCGCGGCCGCCACCGCAAGCCCCGCCCCCGCAAGGTCCTGCTCGCCGCCGGCGGTCTCGCCCTGGCCGCGGGCGCCCTGAGCCTCGTGCGCCTGGCCTCCGGACCGAGCACCGACAGCATCGGCACCGTCGAGGCCGAGCCCCGCCCGGACCCCGTCCCCACCGGTACGGACGAGGCCCCCGACATCGCGGCGAGCTTCCCGGCCGCCCCCGAGGCGAGCCCTTCGTCGCCCACCGCCCTGGGCGGCCTGACCCCGTCACCGGCCACCCGTGGACCGGTCGCCTCCCGCACCCCGGCCGCCACCACGACCGACGCCCGCGGGACGGACAAGGCGCCCAGGGCCGCCGCGCCCGGCGCCACGACCGTGCCCGGCCTTCCGGACACCCCGGCGCCGGCTCCTCCGGCGGACGTCCCGCGTCCGGCCCCGACCCCGGCACCGAGCCGGACCGCGCCCGCTCCGGCTCCGGCTCCGGCTCC
The DNA here is from genome assembly GCF_040645895.1 of Streptomyces olindensis. Classification (NCBI taxonomy): domain Bacteria; kingdom Bacillati; phylum Actinomycetota; class Actinomycetes; order Kitasatosporales; family Streptomycetaceae; genus Streptomyces; species Streptomyces olindensis. Next base: position 12,826 of record NZ_JBEYZD010000002.1, read on the forward strand.
GGCTCCGGCTCCCGAGCCCGACGACCCGAAGAAGCCGCAGGACCCGGGCCTGTGCGTGCCGGTCATCGGCGTGTGCGTGGACACACCGGGCGGCGGGGACTGAGCCGGGACCGACTGAGCCGGGTGAGCCGGGACCGACTGAGCCGGGCCCGGCCGCCGGTGCCTTACGGCCGCACGTCCCGGCGCGTGAGCAGCCACGGCTCCACGACGCCGAGGCCACGCACCGGCCGCTGCCACATCGGCTGGAGCGCGAACCGGTACGCCGGCGGCTCCTCGCCCTCCTTCTCCGCCGCCGCGGCCTCCTCGGCCGCCTCCGCCTCGGAGGCCGGGGCGTCCTGCGTGCGGATCAGCTCCTCGGCGAAGGCGGTGTCGACGAGGACGGCGTCCTTCGGAGCTATCGAGGTGAGCCGGGAGGCCAGGTTCACGGTCGTACCGAAGACATCACCCATACGGGTGGTCACCGTGCCGAACGCCATGCCGACGCGCAGCTCCGGCATCGTCTCGTCGTGCGCCATGGTCTCGATCAGCCGCAGCGCGATCTCGGCGGCCGTGCCCGCGTCGTCGGCCGCGTACAGCACCTCGTCGCCGAGGGTCTTGATCAGCCGCCCGCCGTTCGCGGCCACCAGGTCGGCGGCCGTGGTCTCGAAGGCCTCGACCAGTTCGCCGAGCTCCTCCTCCTCCATCCGCCGGGTCAGCCGGGTGAACCCGACCAGGTCCGCGAAGCCCACCGCCAGCCGCCGGTCGACCATCTCCTCGTCGTCGGCGGCCTGCACGACCCGTCCGGCCGAGGCGGCGAGCTGGCGCCGCCAGACGTAGACCAGGAACTCCTCCAGCTCGGGCAGGAGCAGCTCGACGATCGGGTACGTCACCTCGGTGCGCGTCATGCCCGGCTCGGGCGGCTCGGTCAGCCCCTCCAGGAACGAGTCGATCTGCCACTCGGCGAGCCGCGCGGTGGTCTGCCCGGTGGACCGGGCCACCTGTACGGCCATCGCCTCGCTCAGCAGGCCCGCCTCGACGAGGCCGGCGAGGCGCCGCAGGGCCAGGACGTCCGCCTCCGTGAGCGCCTTGGCCTGCCCGATGTCGGCGAAGCCCATCGCCCGCCAGAAGCGGGAGGCCAGTTCCATGGAGACGCCGGCGCTGCGGGCCGCCTGGAACGGGGTGTAGCGGCGCTCGGCGCCCAGGATGAGCTGTTCCAGCCGCAGGGCGAGCGGATCCTCGCCGGGGTCGGCGCCCTGCGCGTCCGTGCCGGAGCCCGAGTCGTCGACGGTCACGCGTGCTGCCCTTCCGATCTGTCACGGTCATGTATCGACCGGCCTCAACTCTACGGCAGGTGTGCGCCAGCTCACTCCGTTTGGTCTGGCCGGGGGGTGGGGTGCCCAGCGTTTGCTGACACTCGGCGTCAGTGCCCGGCCTCCCTGGGGGCTGCCGCCCCCAGACCCCCGATCGGCCTGAACGGCCTCGTCCTCAATCGCCGGACGGGCTGCTCGGCACGCCCCCGGCTGGCGCGCCCCCGGAATCGGCCTCAGGCAGGCCTCAGGTGCACGATGTCCCCCGCCCCCACAGGCTCCTGCACCCCCTCCCCCGTCGCCAGCACCAGCCGACCGTCCCCGTCCACCGCGACGGCCTCCCCCACCACCGCCCGGTCCCCGGGCAACTCCGCCCGTACGACCCGCCCGAGCGTCGCGCACCCCGCCGCGTACGCCTCCTGCAAGCCGCTCACCCCGGGGTCACCCCCCGCCGCACGCCACTTCCCGTACCACTCCTCCAGGGAGCGGAGCACCCCCCGCAGCAGCGGATCCCGGTCCGTGCTCACCGCCCCGGCCAGCGCCAGCGACCCGGCCGTCGGCACCGGCAGCTCGTCCTGCTTCAGCGTGACGTTGACGCCGACCCCGATGACGACCCCGTCGTCACCGGCCCGCTCGGCGAGGATCCCGCCGGCCTTGCGTTCCTCTCCGCCCACCGTGACCAGCAGGTCGTTCGGCCACTTCAGAGCCGTGTCGACACCCGCCGCGCGCGCCAGCCCCGTGGCCACCGCGACGCCCGTGAGCAGCGGCAGCCACCCCCACCGCGCCACCGGCACCTCGCCCGGCGTGAGCAGCACGGAGAAGAACAGCCCCGACCGGGGCGGGGCGGTCCACTGCCGGTCCAGGCGCCCCCGCCCGGCCGTCTGCTCCTCGGCGACGAGCACCGCCCCCTCGGTGGCCCTGCCCTCGGCCGCCCGGGCCACCAGGTCGGAGTTGGTCGAGCCGGTGCGCTGGACGATCTCCACCTCCGACCACAGCCCTCCCTCCCGCACCAGTCCCCGGCGCAGGGCGGTGACGTTGAGGGGCGGCCGGTCCAGGTCGGACCAGCGGCTCCCGTTCGGCTCTGATGCATCTCGCGGCGTCATGCAAGCCACCCTAGGTGTGGTAAACGCCGCACTGCCGATGCGGAGGCACCCCACTACGCTACGGATGAGTAACCGTCCCCCCTTTTGAGCAGGCAGGGAGCCGCATCCCGATGTCCGAGCCGGAAGAGCAGCAGCAGCCTGACATTCACACGACCGCGGGCAAGCTCGCGGATCTGAAGCGCCGCATCGAGGAAGCGACGCACGCCGGCTCCGCACGCGCCGTGGAGAAGCAGCACGCCAAGGGCAAGCTGACGGCCCGTGAGCGGATCGAGCTCCTGCTCGACGAGGGCTCCTTCGTCGAGCTCGACGAGTTCGCCCGGCACCGCTCCACCAACTTCGGCCTCGACAAGAACCGCCCGTACGGCGACGGCGTCGTCACCGGGTACGGCACCGTCGACGGCCGCCCCGTCGCCGTGTTCTCGCAGGACTTCACCGTCTTCGGCGGGGCCCTCGGCGAGGTCTACGGGCAGAAGATCGTCAAGGTCATGGACTTCGCCCTGAAGACCGGCTGCCCGGTCATCGGCATCAACGACTCCGGCGGCGCCCGCATCCAGGAGGGCGTGGCCTCCCTCGGCGCGTACGGCGAGATCTTCCGCCGCAACACCCACGCCTCCGGCGTCATCCCGCAGATCAGCCTGGTCGTCGGGCCGTGCGCGGGCGGCGCGGTCTACTCCCCGGCCATCACCGACTTCACGGTCATGGTCGACCAGACCTCGCACATGTTCATCACCGGCCCGGACGTCATCAAGACCGTCACCGGCGAGGACGTCGGCTTCGAGGAGCTGGGCGGCGCCCGGACCCACAACGCGACCTCCGGCGTGGCCCACCACATGGCGGGCGACGAGAAGGACGCGATCGAGTACATCAAGCAGCTGCTGTCGTACCTGCCGTCCAACAACCTCTCCGAGCCGCCCGCCTTCCCCGAGGAGGCCGACCTGGAGGTCACGGACGAGGACCGCGAGCTGGACACGATCGTCCCGGACAGCGCGAACCAGCCGTACGACATGCACGCGGTGATCGAGCACGTCCTGGACGACGCCGAGTTCTTCGAGACGCAGCCGCTGTACGCGCCGAACATCGTCACCGGCTTCGGCCGGGTCGAGGGCCACCCCGTCGGCATCATCGCCAACCAGCCCACGCAGCTGGCCGGCTGCCTGGACATCAAGGCCAGCGAGAAGGCGGCACGCTTCGTGCGGACGTGCGACGCCTTCAACGTCCCGGTGCTCACCTTCGTCGACGTCCCCGGCTTCCTGCCCGGCGTCGGCCAGGAGCACGACGGCATCATCCGCCGCGGCGCCAAGCTGATCTACGCCTACGCCGAGGCGACCGTCCCGCTCATCACGATCATCACCCGCAAGGCCTTCGGCGGCGCCTACGACGTGATGGGCTCCAAGCACCTGGGCGCCGACCTCAACCTCGCCTGGCCCACCGCCCAGATCGCCGTCATGGGCGCCCAGGGCGCGGTCAACATCCTGCACCGCCGCACCCTCGCCGAGGCCGAGGCCGCCGGGGAGGACCTGGAGGCGGTCCGGGCCCGGCTGATCCAGGAGTACGAGGACACCCTGCTCAACCCCTACGTCGCGGCCGAGCGCGGCTACGTCGACGCGGTGATCCTGCCGTCCGACACCCGCCGGCACGTCGTACGGGGTCTGCGTCAACTGCGCACGAAGCGGGAATCCCTGCCTCCGAAGAAGCACGGCAACATCCCCCTCTAGTCACCAGGAGCCCAGATGACGATCAAGGTCGTACGGGGCAACCCGACCCCGGAGGAGCTCGCCGCCGCCCTGGCGGTGGTCAGGGCCCGCGCCGCGGCGGCGGCCGAGACGCCGCCCGGCGCGCCGACCCCTCGCGACTCCTGGTCCGACCCGTCCCGCATCGCGGCCCACCGCCTGCCCCAGCCGGGTCCGGCGGCCTGGGGCCGCACGTACTGGCCGGGCTGAACCTCTCAGGGGCACGCACGGGGGCACCACGCGGGGCGCCGATTTGAGTACGCCTACTCAGGCGCCCCGCCCTGCCAGCCCGCACGCTGGACTCATGCTGTGGTCCGACCCCGAGAACGAACCGCCCGAGGAACTGCGTGACATGCAGGGCATGCTGCGGCGGCTGAGCGTTCTCCTGGCCCTGGCCATGGTGCTGGTGATGCTCGTGATCGGTGTGAGGTGAGCGGGCCTCGCTCGGGTGACTAACCTGACTGGCATGACTGCTCAGCCCCGCAGGCGACTCGTCCTCGCCTCCCAGTCCCCCGCCCGGCTCGGCCTGCTCCGCCAGGCCGGCCTCACCCCCGAGGTGATCGTCAGCGGTGTCGACGAGGACGCCGTCACCGCCCCCACCCCCGCCGAGCTGGCGCTCGCCCTCGCCGAGGCGAAGGCCTCCGTCGTGGCGGCCCGGCCGGAGGTCAAGGGCGCGATCGTGATCGGCTGCGACTCGGTGCTCGACCTGGACGGCCAGGCCCTCGGCAAGCCCGCGGACGCGGAGGAGGCCACCGCCCGCTGGAAGGCGATGCGCGGCCGGGCCGGCACGCTCCAGACGGGCCACTGCGTCTACGACACCCTGCAGGGCCGCTACGTCTCCGCCACCGCGTCCACGATCGTCCACTTCGGCGAGCCCACCGACGAGGAGATCGCCGCCTACGTCGCCTCCGGCGAACCCCTCTACGTCGCCGGGGCGTTCACGCTGGACGGCCGCTCGGCCCCGTTCATCGACGGCATCGACGGCGACCACGGCAACGTCATCGGCATCAGCCTGCCCCTCGTCCGCCGGCTCCTCGCCCGACTGGGCATCGGCATCACGGAGTTGTGGGCGCCGGCGGAGAAGTGACCGGGGACCCGTCGCCGCCCTTCCCGGCCTCGGACGCGGCACCGGCGGGCTCGGCCGGACGGTCGTACGTCATCAGCAGCAGCACGATCAGGGCGAGCACCAGCACCATGAACAGGAACGCGGGCCAGCCGACGAGCCCCCAGGTGAAGGCGCCCAGGATCCCGTGCACGACCGCCGCGCTGATCAGCAGCACACGCCCGAAGCCCGCCGGGGGCCGGTCCCGCAGCGCCACCAGCAGGGCGACCAGGCCGCACAGCGCGAAGTAGAGGCCGAAGGCGATCCCGCCGATCTTCGACGACACCGACATCATGTGCGGGTCGAGCCCCGCCAGGGACATGTCCTGCCGGTCGACGACAACCCCCAGGGACCAGTTGAGCGCCGCGATGCCGAACGCCTCGGCGAACAGCACCACCGCCACGACCCACGCCACCGGCCTGCGCACCACCGCGCCCACCCTCTTCCCTCCGAAGACATCGCGAACGCTACTAACCGGTAAACCCGGGGACAAGGGTCGGGCGGGCGGCAAAGAATCATTGGGCCATTCGTAGGGACTCCACAAAGAAACAGAGTGGCCCGCAGCACGTGATGACAGAGACCTTCCCCACAGGGGAGGGCTAGGGTTTCCCGGAGGAGTACCGCGTACCGCGGTTCGACAAGGGATTTTGCGGGTCGAGCGAGCCTCGCATCACGCTCCGTGTGGGCAAGCTCACCACTGGGGACGGGTCGAAGTGCCGTGTCGGCAGTCCCTAAACTCGGCTTGTTTCAAGGAGGGAGCCTCAATCGTGCGCAAGGTGCTCATCGCCAACCGTGGCGAAATCGCTGTCCGCGTGGCCCGGGCCTGCCGGGACGCCGGGATCGCGAGCGTGGCCGTCTACGCCGACCCGGACCGGGACGCTCTGCATGTCCGCGCCGCGGATGAGGCGTTCGCCCTGGGCGGTGACACCCCGGGCACCAGCTACCTCGACATCGAGAAGGTGCTGAAGGCCGCGCGCGAGTCGGGCGCGGACGCGATCCATCCCGGCTACGGCTTCCTCTCCGAGAACGCCGACTTCGCCCAGGCGGTCCTGGACGCGGGCCTGATCTGGATCGGCCCGCCCCCGCAGGCGATCCGCGACCTCGGTGACAAGGTCGCCGCCCGGCACATCGCGCAGCGCGCGGGCGCCCCGCTGGTGGCGGGCACGCCCGACCCGGTCTCCGGCGCCGACGAGGTCGTGGCCTTCGCCGAGGAGCACGGTCTGCCGATCGCCATCAAGGCGGCCTTCGGCGGCGGCGGTCGCGGCCTGAAGGTCGCGCGCACGCTGGAAGAGGTGCCGGAGCTGTACGACTCGGCGGTCCGTGAGGCCGTCGCCGCGTTCGGCCGGGGCGAGTGCTTCGTCGAGCGCTACCTGGACAAGCCGCGGCACGTGGAGACCCAGTGCCTGGCCGACCGTCACGGCAACGTGGTGGTCGTCTCCACCCGTGACTGCTCCCTGCAGCGCCGCCACCAGAAGCTGGTCGAGGAGGCCCCCGCGCCGTTCCTCTCCGAGGCGCAGGTGGAGGAGCTGTACCGCGCGTCGAAGGCGATCCTGAAGGAGGCCGGCTACGTCGGCGCCGGCACGGTCGAGTTCCTCGTCGGCCTCGACGGCACGATCTCCTTCCTGGAGGTCAACACCCGTCTGCAGGTGGAGCACCCGGTCACCGAGGAGGTCTCCGGCATCGACCTGGTGCGGGAGATGTTCCGCATCGCCGACGGCGAGGAGCTGGGCTACGACGACCCGGCCCTGCGCGGCCACTCCTTCGAGTTCCGCATCAACGGCGAGGACCCGGGCCGCAACTTCCTGCCCGCGCCCGGCACGGTCACCACCTTCGCCCCGCCGTCCGGCCCGGGCGTCCGCCTGGACGCGGGCGTGGAGTCCGGCTCGGTCATCGGCCCGGCGTGGGACTCGCTGCTGGCCAAACTGATCGTCACGGGCCGCACCCGCAAGGAGGCTCTGGAGCGGGCCGCGCGGGCGCTGGAGGAGTTCCAGGTCGAGGGCATGGCCACGGCCATCCCGTTCCACCGCGCGGTGGTGAAGGACCCGGCGTTCGCCCCCGAGCTCACCGGCTCGTCGGACCCGTTCACGGTCCACACCCGCTGGATCGAGACGGAGTTCGTCAACGAGATCAAGCCGTTCGCCGCGCCGGCCGACGCCGAGGCGGACGAGGAGCCGGGGCGCGAGACGGTCGTCGTCGAGGTCGGCGGCAAGCGCCTGGAGGTCTCCCTGCCGTCCTCGCTGGGCATGTCCCTGGCCCGCACGGGCCTCGCGGCGGGCGCCAAGCCCAAGCGCCGCGCGGCGAAGAAGTCGGGCCCCGTGGCTTCCGGCGACACCCTCGCCTCCCCCATGCAGGGCACGATCGTCAAGGTCGCGGTCGAGGAGGGCCAGGAGGTCAAGGAGGGCGACCTGGTCGTCGTCCTGGAGGCCATGAAGATGGAACAGCCCCTCAACGCCCACAAGTCCGGCACGATCAAGGGCCTGTCGGCGGAGATCGGCGCGTCGGTGACATCGGGCGCGGCGATCTGCGAGATCAAGGACTGACGCCGGCGGACGGACGCCTACGGCGCGGCGGTGGGTCGGGGCCGCGCCGGGGGGGTGTCCGTCCTCGGAACGGCGCGATGGGGTTGCGTACCGACTCGCTGTTCGCTGACGCGCCAACCGCTGCGGGCGGACACCCCCCGACACGGCCCCTTGCCGCTGTGTGCGGGTGCGGGTCCGCTTAGCTGCGGGCATGCGTGCCGCTAAGGGCGGCACCCGTCCCAAAGAAGCGGCACCCCGCTCCGCCGGGCTGCGGACCCACCCGGCCCCAGCACCAACGCCGAGCACCTGGCAACCCGCAGCGCCTCAACGCCCCGCCGGCCCTCAACGGCGCCGCAGATCCGCCACCCGCGCCCGCTCCGCCCCAGGGCTCTGCTCACCCAGCATCGAGGTGGACCGCAACCCGCCCCCACCCCCCGGCACCTGCCGCCGAGGCCCGGGCAACGGCACATCCCGACGCTGCTGACGCGCCGGGACGGAATCACCCCCGTGGCCTGCCGAACCCGCGGAACCGCCCTGCCCCCCGGCCACGGCGATCTGCACGCCCTGGTCGGCAAGCGCCTGGAGCTCCGTGGCCGCACGGTCGTCGTGTGCGGGCGGCTCGTCCGTCACGAGGCGCGTGATGAGATCGGTCGGCACGGTCTGGAACATCGTGTCCGTCCCGAGCTTGGTGTGGTCCGCGAGGACCACCACCTCCGCGGCCGCCTGCACCAACGCGCGGTCGACGGACGCCGACAGCATGTTGGACGTGGACAGGCCCCGCTCGGCGGTCAGCCCGCTCCCGGACAGGAACGCCCGCGACACCCGCAGCCCGTGCAGGGACTGCTCGGCACCACTGCCGACGAGGGCGTAGTTCGAACCGCGGAGCGTACCGCCGGTCATCACGACCTCGACCCGGTTGGCGTGGGCCAACGCCTGCGCCACCAGCAGCGAGTTGGTGACGACGGTCAGCCCGGGCACCCGTGCGAGCCGGCGGGCCAGCTCCTGGGTCGTCGTACCCGCCCCGACCACGATCGCCTCCCCCTCTTCCACGAGATTCGCGGCGAGGTCGGCGATGGCGGTCTTCTCGGCGGTCGCGAGATGAGACTTCTGCGGAAAGCCGGACTCCCGCGTGAAACCGCCCGGCAGTACCGCACCGCCGTGCCGGCGGTCGAGGAGTCCTTCTGCCTCCAGCGCGCGCACGTCCCGCCGTACGGTCACTTCGGAGGTCTGGACGACGCGGGCGAGCTCACGGAGCGACACGGCCCCGTTCGCTCGCACCATTTCGAGGATCAATTGGCGACGTTCTGCAGCGAACACGAAACTGACAGTAACGCCAGCGACCGTCTGCTTTCAGCAGTTTGCGCTGAATAGCAGAAGATGTTCGCACGGAGCAGCGGGAAGTGGTATAGGGCCTAGTCCCGCCGCCTATGCCGTACGAATGGTCGAACACTCCCCGTGACCAGCGAGGAGTCGGTTTCGGCCTCAGCCGTCGCCGTTCGCCTTGCGGGTGTGCAACTGCCGTGCCACCTCCGCGATCGAGCCCGACAGCGAGGGATAGACGGTGAAGGCGTTCGCGATCTGTTCGACTGTCAGATTGTTGTCGACCGCGATCGAGATGGGGTGGATCAGTTCCGAGGCGCGCGGCGCCACGACGACACCGCCGACCACGATGCCCGTGCCCGGCCGGCAGAAGATCTTGACGAAGCCGTCGCGGATGCCCTGCATCTTGGCGCGCGGGTTGCGCAGCAGCGGCAGCTTCACGGCCCGGGCGTCGATCTTCCCGGCGTCGACGTCGGCCTGGGTGTAGCCGACGGTGGCGATCTCCGGGTCGGTGAAGACGTTCGACGAGACGGTCTTCAGGTTCAGCGGGGCCACGGCGTCGCCCAGGAAGTGGTACATGGCGATACGTCCCTGCATGGCGGCCACGGACGCGAGGGCGAACACGCCCGTCACGTCTCCGGCCGCGTACACGCCGGGAGCGGTCGTGCGCGACACCTTGTCGGTCCAGATGTGACCGGACTCGCGCAGCCGGACGCCGGCGTCCTCCAGCCCCATTCCCGCGCTGTTGGGCACGGCACCGACGGCCATGAGGCAGTGCGAGCCGGTGATGACCCGCCCGTCGGCCAGCGTGACCTCGACCCGGTCGCCGACCCGCTTGGCGGACTGGGCCCGGGAGCGCCCCATGACGTTCATGCCGCGCCGCCGGAAGACGTCCTCCAGGACGGCCGCCGCGTCCGGGTCCTCACCGGGCAGCACGCGGTCGCGCGACGACACGAGCGTCACCCTCGAACCCAGCGCCTGGTAGGCACCGGCGAACTCGGCACCGGTCACACCGGACCCGACCACGATCAGCTCTTCCGGCAGCTCGTCGAGGTCGTAGACCTGGGTCCAGTTCAGGATCCGCTCGCCGTCCGGCTTGGCGTCCGGCAGCTCACGGGGCTGCCCGCCGGTGGCGATCAGCACCGCGTCCGCCGTCAGCGTCTCCTCGCTGCCGTCGGCGGCGCGCACCACGACCTTGCGCGACCCGTCGAGCGCCTGCATGCCCTCGAGACGCCCGCGGCCGCGCAGGACGCGCGCCCCCGCACGCGTCACGGAGGCGGTGATGTCATGCGACTGGGCGAGCGCGAGCCGCTTCACACGCCGGTTGACCTTGCCCAGGTCGACGCCCACCACCCGGGCGCTCTGCTCCATGGGCGGGGTGTCGTCGGCGACGATGATGCCCAGCTCCTCGTAGGAGGAGTCGAAGGTGGTCATCACCTCGGCCGTGGCGATCAGGGTCTTCGACGGCACGCAGTCGGTGAGCACCGACGCCCCGCCCAGACCGTCGCAGTCGACGACGGTCACCTCCGCACCGAGTTGTGCGGCGACCAGCGCCGCTTCGTATCCGCCGGGTCCGCCACCGATGATCACGATCCGAGTCACGTACTCCATTGTCCCGCACCCCCCTGCGCGGCACCGCCCCGGGGCGGCTCTGTTACGGGAGTGACGCCGTTCGGCCTGCCGTACCCTCTCCCCATGTCGCTCTACGCCGCGTACGCCGGCAACCTCGACGCGCGGCTGATGTCCCGCCGCGCCCCGCACTCGCCGCTGCGCGCCACCGGCTGGCTGAACGGGTGGCGACTGACCTTCGGCGGCGAGCACATGGGCTGGGAGGGCGCCCTGCCGACGATCGTCGAGGACCCCCTCTGCCAGGTCTTCGTCGCGCTGTACGACATCGCGCCCATGGACGAGGAGTCACTCGACCGCTGGGAGGGCGTGGGCCTCGACATCTACCGCCGCACGCGGGTACGGGTCCACACCCTGGAGGGTGACGAGCAGGCGTGGGCCTTCACCCTCAACGCCTACGAGGGCGGCCTGCCCTCGGCCCGCTACCTGGGCGAGATCGCCGACGCTGCCGAGTCGGCCGGCGCCCCCCACGACTACGTCATGGAACTCCGCAAGCGCCCCTGCTGACGACCGCCCGCGGCACCGCCTCGTCGGAAACGACAAGACAACGATCGCCACCCCGTGAGCTCTGCCATCTACGCGCGTAGGCATTCACCGGCTACCCTCATCGGCGTGAACGCATCTCTTCTTCCGGACGACATCCAGGGCGACCCCCACGCCGCCGCCGACGCCGCCGCGGCCCGCCTGCGCGAACTCACGGGCGCCGAGACCCACGACGTCGCCCTCGTGATGGGCTCCGGCTGGGCCCCGGCCGTGGACGCCCTCGGCGCGCCCGAGGCCGAGCTCCAGGTCACCGAGCTGCCCGGCTTCCCGCCCCCGGCGGTCGAGGGGCACGGCGGCAAGATCCGCTCCTACCGGATCGGCAACAAGCGCGCCCTGGTCTTCCTGGGCCGGACGCACTACTACGAGGGCCGCGGCGTGGCGGCCGTCGCCCACGGCGTCCGCACAGCCGTCTCGGCCGGCTGCAAGACGGTCGTCCTCACCAACGGCTGCGGCGGCCTGCGCGAGGGCATGCGCCCCGGCCAGCCGGTCCTGATCAGCGACCACATCAACCTCACCGCCACCTCCCCCATCATCGGCGCCAACTTCGTCGACCTCACCGACCTGTACTCCCCGCGCCTGCGCGCCCTGTGCAAGGAGGTCGACCCCACGCTGGAGGAGGGCGTCTACGCCCAGTTCCCCGGCCCGCACTACGAGACGCCGGCCGAGATCCGCATGGCCCGGGTCATCGGCGCGGACCTGGTGGGCATGTCGACGGTCCTGGAGGCGATCGCCGCGCGCGAGGCGGGCGCGGAGGTTCTCGGCATCTCGCTGGTGACGAACCTGGCGGCGGGCATGACGGGTGAGCCCCTGAACCACGAAGAGGTTCTCCAGGCGGGCCGCGATTCGGCGACCCGGATGGGTTCGCTGCTGGCCCAGGTCCTGGACCGCCTGTAGGCAACCCGGCGCTGGGGGTGAGGCGGGGCGGGTCCGCAACCCGGCGGAACGGGGTGCCGCTTCTTTGGGACGGGTGCCGCCCCTAGCGGCACGCATGCCCGCAGCTAAGCGGGACCGGCGGCCCGCCCCCACGCGCCCGCACCCGCCGTCGTACGCAAGGGGACGTGTCGGGGGGTGTCCGCCCGCAGCGGTTGGCGCGTCAACGGACGGTCAGTCGGTACGCAACCCCATCGCGCCGTTCCGAGGACGGACACCCCCCGGCGCGGCCCCGACCCACCCCCGGCGAGCAGGCGCGGACGCGCACCCCCACCACCCCGCACAAGCCACCGCAGGCACCCGCACAACCCACAACCGGAGAGGCTGACACAGACCGTGCACGACGAACTCATCGCACAGGCCCAGGCGTGGCTCACCGAGGACCCCGACCCGGACACCCGCACCGAGCTCGCCCGCCTCATCGACGCCCAGGACCACGCCGAACTCGCCGCCCGCTTCTCCGGCACCCTCCAGTTCGGCACCGCCGGCCTCCGCGGCGAACTCGGCGCCGGCCCCATGCGCATGAACCGCTCGGTCGTCATCCGCGCCGCCGCGGGCCTCGCCGCGTACCTCAGGAAGCAGGGGACCCCGCACGGGGACGACACGGCCGGCCTCGTCGTCATCGGCTACGACGCCCGCCACAAGTCGCACGACTTCGCCCTCGACACCGCCGCCGTCATGGTCGGCGCCGGTCTCCGCGCGGCCATCCTCCCGCGCCCCCTCCCCACCCCCGTCCTCGCCTTCGCGATAAGGCACCTCGGCGCGGTCGCCGGCGTGGAGGTCACCGCCAGCCACAACCCGCCCCGCGACAACGGCTACAAGGTGTACCTCGGCGACGGCTCCCAGATCGTCCCCCCGGCGGACATCGACATCGCGGCGGAGATCGCCGCCGTCCCGTCCCTCACCACCGTCCGCCGCCCCACCGAAGGGTGGGACACCCTCGACGACAGCGTCCTCGACGCCTACCTCGCCCGCACCGACGCCGTCCTGGCCAAGGACTCCCCGCGCACGGCCCGCACGGTGTACACGGCGATGCACGGCGTCGGCAAGGACGTCCTCCTCGCCGCCTTCGCCCGCGCCGGCTTCCCGGAACCGGCCCTCGTCACGGAGCAGGCCGACCCCGACCCGGAGTTCCCGACCGTCGCGTTCCCCAACCCGGAGGAGCCCGGCGCGATGGACCTGGCGTTCGCCAAGGCCCGTGAGACCGCCCCGGACCTGATCATCGCCAACGACCCGGACGCGGACCGCTGCGCCGTCGCCGTACAGGACGGCACCGACTGGCGCATGCTCCGCGGCGACGAGGTCGGCGCGCTGCTCGCCGCCCACCTGGTCCGGCGCGGAGCGACCGGCACCTTCGCGGAGTCGATCGTCTCGTCCTCCCTGCTCGGCCGCATCGCCGGGAAGGCGGGCCTGCCGCACGTCGAGACGCTCACCGGCTTCAAGTGGATCGCCCGCGTGGAGGGCCTGCGCTACGGCTACGAGGAGGCCCTCGGCTACTGCGTGGACCCCGACGGCGTGCGCGACAAGGACGGCATCACGGCCGCGCTCCTGATCACGGAGCTGGCGTCGCGGCTCAAGGAGGAGGGCCGCACCCTGCTGGCCCTCCTCGACGACCTGGCGGTGGAGCACGGCCTGCACGCGACGGACCAGCTGTCGGTCCGTGTCCAGGATCTGTCCCTCATCGCCGCCGCGATGCGCCGCCTGCGCGAGCAGCCCCCGACCGAGCTCGCGGGCCTGCCCATCACGCGCACCGACGACCTCACCCAGGGCACGGCCGACCTCCCGCCCACCGACGGCCTGCGCTACACGCTCGACGGCGCCCGGGTGATCGTCCGCCCGAGCGGCACGGAGCCGAAGCTGAAGTGCTACCTGGAGGTCGTGATCCCGGTCGCGTCACACACCGACCTCCCCGCGGCCCGCGCGAAGGCGACGGACCTCCTGGAGTCGATCAAGCGAGACCTGTCGACGGCCGCGGGCATCTGAGACGACACCGGAAGAGACTCTCCCGGGCCACACCCTCAGCGGCGCCCGGGGGAGCCACTCCCACACCCCGCTCCGTCAGCGACACCCGGGAAAGCCCCCTCCCCCACCCCGCTCCCTCAGCGGCACCCGGGAAAGCCCCTCAGCCAAGAACCAACGCCCCCGCACTCACACCGCACGGCACCCCGCATCCGAAACCCGGCACCCGGCACCCAGCACCCGGCACCCAGCACGCGGCCCCGACCCCACCCCGTCACCCCACCAACAGCAGAACCGCCACCAGCACAGCACCGGCAACCGCCGGCCCCACCACCTCGTAAGCCCACCGCACGGTCACCTCCCCCTGCGCCGACTCCGCCTCATGCCGCGCCTCGTGCAGCCCCCGCAACTCGTCCATGATCCGGTCGGTCTCGGCCCGCACGGGCCCGTCGGACACGGGCCCCGCACCCAGACCGCCCCCCAGCCCCGCACGCGTGCCGAGCGCGCTGCCCCGCCCCTCGTCCCGTCCCATCGCCCGCCGCGCCTGCGCCGACGCCCGCATCTCGCGCCGCGCGGCCTTCTTCCGGGCGCGCAGCGAAACGGGCACGGCCCACAGCTGGTACTTCGCGCCGGACTCGGTGAGGACCTCGTTCGTGTACGCGGACTTCAGCGAGGCGATCCGCCCCCAGGGCAGGACGATGACGCGGAACGGGTTGCGCACCCGCAGCCGGTCCTCGCCCGCGTACACGGCCGGCCGCAGCGTGAAGGCGGCGACCAGCGGCACGACGAGCAGCATCAGGGCGAGCGCCAGCCATGGCGTGCGCCCCTCGCCCGACACCACGGCGTCGATGCCGATCCACCCCGTGACGGCGAGCAGCAGCACCCCGCCGACGATCGCCGGAGCCGACCGGTACACCCGGTCCCTGGACTCGGGCTCCGAAGGCTGCGGCACGGGCGACTGGGGATCGGGGCTCGTCATGCCTCGATTCTGCCGGACCCGTCCGGATGTCGGTCATCCGGCCGGGACAACCGGAGGGCTGTACAGCCGCTACGCGCGTAGATATGCTCGTCTGGTGACCATGCCCAGTTCTGCACTCACCGCAGCTCACCCCCTCAAGGACGTCACCACGTCCGACAGCGCGCTGCGCCGCTTCCTCCACGGGCTTCCGGGCGTCGACGCGGTCGGGCTCGAGGGGCGTGCGGCCTCCCTCGGCACCCGTTCGATCAAGACGACCGCGAAGGCGTACGCCATCGACCTCGCCATCTCGATGGTCGACCTGACGACGCTGGAAGGCGCGGACACCCCGGGCAAGGTCCGGGCGCTCGGCGCGAAGGCGGTCAAGCCCGACCCGACCGACCGTACGACGCCCAGCACGGCCGCGGTCTGCGTCTACCCCGACATGGTGGCCGTGGCGAAGGAGGCCGTCGCCGGCTCCGCCGTGAAGGTCGCCTCGGTGGCCACGGCGTTCCCGGCCGGCCGCGCCCCGCTCACCGTCAAGCTGGCGGACGTCCGCGAGGCCGTCGCCGCGGGCGCCGACGAGATCGACATGGTCATCGACCGCGGGGCGTTCCTCGCGGGCCGATACTTGAAGGTGTACGACGAGATCACGGCCGTGAAGGAGGCCTGCGGGACGTCCGCGCGCCTGAAGGTCATCTTCGAGACGGGCGAGCTCTCGACGTACGACAACATCCGCCGCGCGAGCTGGCTCGGGATGCTGGCGGGGGCGGACTTCATCAAGACCTCGACCGGCAAGGTCGCGGTCAACGCGACCCCGGCGAACACGCTGCTGATGCTGGAGGCGGTGCGGGACTTCCGCGCCCAGACCGGCATCCAGGTCGGCGTGAAGCCGGCCGGCGGCATCCGCACCTCCAAGGACGCCATCAAGTTCCTCGTCCTGGTCAACGAGACGGCGGGCGAGGACTGGCTGGACAACCACTGGTTCCGCTTCGGCGCCTCCTCGCTGCTGAACGACCTGCTGATGCAGCGCCAGAAGCTGGCCACCGGCCGCTACTCCGGTCCCGACTACGTGACGGTGGACTGATCACCATGGCATCGGTATTCGAATACGCCCCGGCCCCCGAGTCGCGTGCGATCGTCGACATCGCGCCCTCCTACGGCCTGTTCATCGACGGCGAGTTCGTCGAGGCGGCGGACGGCAAGGTCTTCAAGACCGTCTCGCCGTCCTCCGAGGAGGTCCTGTCGGAGATCGCGCAGGCCGGTTCCGAGGACGTCGACCGTGCGGTGAAGGCCGCGCGCCGGGCGTTCGAGAAGTGGTCGGCTCTGCCCGGCTCGGAGCGCGCCAAGTACCTGTTCCGCATCGCGCGGATCATCCAGGAGCGCTCCCGCGAGCTCGCCGTCCTCGAGACCCTCGACAACGGCAAGCCGATCAAGGAGACGCGCGACGCGGACCTCCCCCTGGTCGCCGCGCACTTCTTCTACTACGCGGGCTGGGCCGACAAGCTCGACCACGCCGGCTTCGGCGCGAACCCCCGGCCGCTGGGTGTCGCGGGCCAGGTCATCCCCTGGAACTTCCCCCTCCTGATGCTGGCGTGGAAGATCGCCCCAGCCCTCGCGACCGGCAACACGGTCGTCCTGAAACCGGCCGAGACCACCCCCCTGTCGGCGCTGTTCTTCGCGGACATCTGCCGTCAGGCGGGCCTGCCCAAGGGCGTCGTCAACATCCTCCCGGGCTACGGCGACGCGGGCGCGGCGCTGGTCGCCCACCCGGACGTGAACAAGGTCGCCTTCACCGGCTCCACGGCCGTCGGCAAGGAGATCGCCCGCACGGTCGCCGGGACCCGCAAGAAGGTCACCCTGGAGCTGGGCGGCAAGGGCGCCAACATCGTCTTCGACGACGCCCCCATCGACCAGGCCGTCGAGGGCATCGTCAACGGCATCTTCTTCAACCAGGGCCAGGTCTGCTGCGCGGGCAGCCGTCTGCTGGTGCAGGAGTCCATCCAGGACGAGCTGCTGGACTCCCTCAAGCGCAGGCTCTCCACGCTCCGCCTCGGCGACCCGCTGGACAAGAACACCGACATCGGCGCGATCAACTCCGAGGAGCAGCTCACGCGCATCACCTCGCTCGTCGAGCAGGGCGAGGCGGAGGGCGCCGAGCGCTGGTCCCCGGCGTGCGAACTGCCGGAGAGCGGCTACTGGTTCGCCCCGACGCTGTTCACGAACGTCACCCAGGCGCACCGGATCGCCCGCGACGAGATCTTCGGCCCGGTGCTGTCGGTGCTGACGTTCCGCACGCCGGACGAGGCGGTCGCCAAGGCCAACAACACGCCGTACGGCCTGTCCGCCGGCGTCTGGACGGAGAAGGGCTCGCGGATCCTGGCGGTCGCCAACAAGCTCCGCGCGGGTGTCGTCTGGTCCAACACGTTCAACAAGTTCGACCCGACCTCGCCGTTCGGCGGTTACAAGGAGTCGGGCTTCGGCCGCGAGGGCGGCCGCCACGGCCTGGAGGCGTACCTCGATGTCTGAGAAGTCCGAAGCGCGGCTCAGCGTGTTCAAGACCTACAAGCTGTACGTCGGCGGGAAGTTCCCGCGTTCCGAGAGCGGCCGGGTGTACGAGGTGAGCGACTCGAAGGGCAAGTGGCTGGCGAACGCGCCCCTGTCCTCCCGCAAGGACGCCCGGGACGCGGTCGTCGCGGCCCGCAAGGCGTTCGGCGGCTGGTCCGGGGCGACGGCGTACAACCGCGGCCAGGTCCTCTACCGCGTCGCCGAGATGCTGGAGGGCCGCCGGGACCAGTTCGTGCGCGAGGTGGCGGACGCGGAGGGCCTGGGGAAGTCCAAGGCGGCCGTGGTCGTGGACGCCACGATCGACCGCTGGGTCTGGTACGCGGGCTGGACCGACAAGATCGCCCAGGTGGTCGGCGGCGGCAACCCGGTCGCGGGACCGTTCTTCAACCTGTCCTCCCCCGAGCCGACGGGTGTGGTGGCGGTGGTGGCGCCGCAGGAGTCGTCGTTCCTGGGCCTGGTGTCGGTGCTCGCCCCGGTGATCGCGACGGGCAACACGGCGGTCGTGGTGGCGAGTGAGAAGGCCCCGCTGCCCGCGCTGTCCCTGGCCGAGGTGCTGGCCACCTCGGACGTCCCCGGCGGCGTGGTCAACGTCCTGTCGGGCCGCACGGCGGAGATCGCCACCCCGCTCGCCGCGCACCAGGACGTCAACGCGATCGACCTCGCGGGCGCCGACGAGGTGCTGGCGAAGGAGCTGGAGATCGCCGCGGCCGACAACCTCAAGCGCGTTCTCCGTCCACAGCCTGTGGATTACACGGAGACCCCGGGCATCGACCGCATGACGGCGTTCCTGGAGACCAAGACGGTCTGGCACCCCACGGGTTCGCTGGGCGCCTCGGGCTCCTCCTACTAGGAGCCCCACAGCCGGAGCCCCGGCCCTCCTCCGTCCGGGAGGGCCGGGGCTTCTTTCCGTGTGCGCGCCTACTGCTGCGAGAGCAGCCCCGCCGCCTGCCCCACCAGCGGGATGCTCTCGACCGACGGTGCCTGCGCGACCGGCCCCGTCAGCGCCTGGGACGTCATCGGCTTGAAGTCGGCGAGCTTGGTGCCGACGCCGTTGTCGAGCGGGTCGACTCCGGTACCGGCGAGCGGGTTGGGCTTGAGGCCCGCCACGGGGCCGGTGACGTAGCCGAGGGTGCCGGTGGTGGCCTGGAGGCCGGCCTGGGGGTCGATCCTGCCGAGGGAGGTGGGCCGGGTGTTGACCATGCCCAGGACCGACTCGGCGTCCGCCGCGGCCGTCGCCGTACCCGCTCCCAGTGCCGCTCCGGCGGTCGCGAGGACGGCCAGGGCGCGCCGGGCGGTCGGCTTCTTGGGAGAGTCGTGTCGGGCCATCGCTGCCACCTTACTGATGCACTCGGTAACCGAAACGACACAAAGGGTAGTTGAGGTGTGACGCGCGCATCAAAGGCGACCCGCGGGGTCGTACGGCCCCCGATGGATGCCTCACACTGGTGTCCCGTGAGTTCTCCTCTGCCCATACCGACGCGAGTCGTGCTGCTCTGCGGCCCCTCAGGCTCCGGCAAGTCCCTCCTCGCGGCCCGCTCCGGACTCCCGGTGCTCCGGCTCGACGACTTCTACAAGGAGGGCGACGACCCGACGCTGCCCCTGGTGGCGGGGAGTTCCGACATCGACTGGGACCATCCGGACTCGTGGGACGCGGACACGGCCGTCGCCGCGATCACCGAGCTGTGCCGCACGGGTCGTACGGACGTCCCCGTCTACGACATCGGGCTCAGTGCCCGCACCGGCGCCGAGACGGTCGACGTCGGGCGGACCCCGCTGTTCATCGCCGAGGGCATCTTCGCCGCCGAGATCGTCACGCGCTGCCGGGAGCTCGGCGTCCTCGCCGACGCGCTGTGCCTGAGCCGCGGCCCGGTGAAGACCTTCCGCCGCCGCTTCCTGCGCGATCTGAAGGAGGGCCGCAAGTCGGTCCCGTTCCTGCTGCGCCGCGGCTGGCGCCTGATGCGCCAGGAGCGCTCGATCGTCGCCCGCCAGACCGCGCTGGGCGCGCACGCCTGCGACCGCGACGAGGCGATGGGCCGCCTGGCGTCCGCCGCCGCGGGCCGCTGCGCGAACCTGCGCACGGCGGCCTGAGCGGACGGCCGGCACAAGAAACGGCAGGCACAAGAAAGCGGGACTGGACGGACCCCCCGGCCCTCCAGTCCCGCTCTTGTGCTCCCCCGTGTCCCCCACTTCCTGAGGAGACGCCCCCCAGCGCCTCCGCAGTTCCCCCGTGGGCCCCCTTGTGGTGCTCCCCCCCGAACCTTCAGGCGACGAGCTCGCCGAAGGCGTCCTCCTCGTCACGGCCGAAGCTGAGGACCTCGTCCTCGCGCAGCCGGCGGAGCGACCGCCAGATGCTGGACTTCACCGTGCCGACACTGATGTCGAGGATCTCCGCGATCTCCGGGTCCGTGCGGCCCTCGTAGTAGCGCAGGACCAGCATGGTGCGCTGGAGCTCGGGCAGCCGGGCCAGCGCCTGCCACAGGACCGCGCGCAGCTCGGTGCCGCGCATCGCGTCCGTGTCGCCGGGCGTCTCCGGCAGTTCCTCGGTCGGGTACTCGTTGAGCTTGCGGCGCCGCCAGGCGCTGATGTGCAGGTTGGTCATGGTGCGGCGGAGGTATCCGCCGACCGCGGCCTTGTCACTGATCCGGTCCCACGCCCGGTAGGTCGAGAACAGCGCGCTCTGCAGCAGGTCCTCGGCCTCGAAGCGGTCGCCGGTCAGGTGGTAGGCGGTGGCGTACAGGGAGGCGCGGCGCTCCTGGACGTAGGCGGTGAACTCCGCCTCCGTCAGCGAACGACGCTCCCCCGAGCCCTCCCTGTACGCGGCTCCCCCGTGAGCCGCCCCCGTCCCCTTGCTGTCCCCCGTGTGCGCGTCAACCACCGTCATGAACGCGGTGTGCTGACGCCCGGCGCCGCGAGCGCACCCCCGCCCGCTCACGGCACCGGACTTCTCCGAGCCCCGGTGCACGTCGTGGAGACGCGTGATCACTGCGCTGGTGGTGGTGCCGTGCAGCGTGTTCATCTCGCGCCCCCCGTCGTGGACTTACCGGTGTGCGGCCCGCCGGTCGGGCGGGCTTCCTTGCCTGTGCCGAAAAGCTTGCCGCCGCACTTTCATGGCCGTGTCCGCCGACTGTCACAGACCTGTCACAGGGGTCGGCCACAGGGCGCCCACACCTCGTACACAGGCGTCGGCGGCAGGCGCGGGACCCATCTCGGCCCACAGGTCGAACCCCGTGCCCTCCATGGGCCAGAATGAGCCCGTGCCTTCCCTGTTGCTGATCGAGGACGACGACGCCATCCGGACGGCCCTGGAGCTCTCTCTGACGCGCCAGGGTCACCGCGTGGCGACCGCTGCCAGCGGTGAGGACGGTCTGAAGCTGCTGCGCGAGCAGCGGCCGGATCTGATCGTGCTGGACGTGATGCTGCCCGGCATCGACGGGTTCGAGGTGTGCCGGCGCATCCGGCGCACGGACCAGTTGCCGATCATCCTGCTGACCGCGCGCAGCGACGACATCGACGTCGTCGTCGGGCTGGAGTCCGGCGCCGACGACTACGTCGTCAAGCCGGTGCAGGGGCGGGTGCTCGACGCCCGGATCCGGGCCGTGCTGCGGCGCGGCGAGCGGGAGTCCAACGACGCGGCGACGTTCGGCAGCCTCGTCATCGACCGCTCGGCGATGACCGTGACGAAGAACGGCGAGGACCTCCAGCTCACGCCGACCGAGCTGCGGCTGCTGCTGGAGCTGAGCCGGCGGCCGGGACAGGCGCTGTCCCGGCAGCAGCTGCTGCGGCTGGTGTGGGAGCACGACTACCTGGGTGACTCGCGGCTGGTGGACGCCTGTGTCCAGCGGCTGCGCGCCAAGGTCGAGGACGTGCCGTCGTCCCCGACGCTGATCCGTACCGTGCGGGGTGTCGGCTACCGGCTGGATCCGCCTCAGTGACACAGCCGCACCAAGGGGGGGACCGCGGCTGGACCGCGGCGCGCAAGGGAGTTTCGTCGCGGCTGCGCTTCACGAGCCTGCGGCTGAGGTTGGTCCTCGTCTTCGGCCTGGTGGCCCTGACGGCGGCCGTGTCCGCGTCCGGCATCGCGTACTGGCTCAACCGGGAGGCGGTGCTCACCCGCACCCAGGACGCCGTGCTGCGCGACTTCGAGCAGGAGATGCAGAACCGGGCGAGCGCGCTGCCCGAGCATCCGACGCAGGACGAGCTGCAGCACACCGCGGGCCAGATGGCGGGCAGCGACCAGCGCTTCAGCGTGCTGCTGGTCGCCCGCAACGCCGACGGTCAAACCGTCTACGGCAGCTCCGGCGGGCTGAGCGGCTTCTCGCTGCGGGACGTGCCGGTCTCGCTGCGCACGGCGGTGAACAGGACGCAGAAGATCGACGGGGCCAACAAGCACCCGCATCACCTGTACTGGCAGCGGGTCATCGACCACGACACCCCGTACCTGGTGGCCGGCACGCGCGTGATCGGCGGCGGCCCGACCGGGTACATGCTGAAGTCGCTGGAGCCGGAGGCCAAGGACCTCAACTCGCTGGCCTGGTCGCTGGGCATCGCCACGGCCCTCGCGCTGATCGGCTCGGCGCTGCTCGCGCAGGCCGCCGCGACGACCGTGCTGAAGCCGGTGCAGCGCCTCGGCGCGGCCGCGCGGCGGCTCGGCGAGGGCAAGCTGGACACCCGGCTCAGGGTGTCCGGGACGGACGAACTGGCCGATCTGTCGCGGACGTTCAACAACGCGGCCGAGGCGCTGGAGAAACGCGTCGCCGACATGGCCGCGCGGGACGAGGCGTCCCGGAGGTTCGTGGCGGACATGAGCCATGAGCTGCGTACGCCGCTGACCGCCATCACCGCCGTCACGGAGGTGCTGGAGGAGGAGCTGGAGGCGGAGACCGGCAGCATGGACCCGATGATCGAGCCGGCCGTCCGGCTGGTGGTCAGCGAGACGCGGCGGCTGAACGACCTGGTCGAGAACCTGATGGAGGTCACCCGCTTCGACGCGGGCACCGCCCGGCTCGTCCTGGACGACGTCGACATCGCCGACCAGATCACCGCCTGCATCGACGCCCGCGCCTGGCTGGACGCGGTCGAGCTGGACGCCGAGCGCGGCATCCACGCCCGCATCGACCCGCGCCGCCTGGACGTCATCCTGGCCAACCTCATCGGCAACGCGCTCAAGCACGGCGGCTCCCCGGTGCGGGTGTCCGTACGGGAGGCGGACGACTCGATCGTCATCGAGGTGCAGGACCACGGGCCCGGCATCCCCGAGGACGTCCTGCCGCACGTCTTCGACCGCTTCTACAAGGCGAGCGCCTCCCGGCCGCGCTCCGAGGGCAGCGGCCTGGGCCTGTCCATCGCCCTGGAGAACGCCCACATCCACGGCGGTGAGATCACCGCGGCCAACTCGCCCGACTCCGGCGCGGTGTTCACCCTGCGGCTCCCGCGCGACACGTCGGCGGCGGCGGACCCGCCCGCCGAGGGCGAACAGAAGCCGGAGAAGGACGCCGACCGGCCGCGGGGCGAGGACTCGAAGGGGGACGCCTGATGCACGTACGACGTCCACGGGCCGCGGGTGCCACGCGTGTCCGCCGCGACGGCCCGGCGGCCCGCGCGAGGGCCGTGTCCCGTCTGGTCGCCCTGCCCGCACTCGCCCTGCTGCTCGCCGGCTGCGGCATCCGGGCCACGGAGGTGCCGACGAACTTCGGGCCCGCGCCCTCGCGGGTGCGGTGCTCGCTGTCCGAGCCGGACGTGTCGACGCAGGCCGCCCGGGGGCTGCCGGTGCAGGTGTTCCTGCTGTGCGGGTCCTCGCTCGTGACCGTCGACCGGACCGTGCGGGTCCCGGACGGCGCGGCCGACTCCGAGCGGCGCATGCTGGTGGCGCAGGGGCTGCTGGACCAGCTCGCGCAGCCGCCGTCGCCCGCCGAGAAGGAGGCGGGCTACAGCACGGACGTACGCGGCGGCATCACCGTGGGCCGGCCCCGGCCCGGCGACCCGGAGGAGACGCTGCGGCTGAGCATGGCGCCCGGCGGCCTCACCTCGTACGCGCTCGCCCAGGTCGTCTGCACCTTCTCCGACTCGGCCGCCGCCCAGGGCGACGGCTCCGTGGTCCTGGGCGGTCCCGGTGCCGGGCCGCCGCGCCGCTACGAGTGCACCGACGAGGTACGGGCCCGCCCGGGCAGCACGGAACCGCCGTCGAAGGACGTCGCCGGGGAGTGAGCCGGGCGGGCTGTGGCGCATGCCTCACAGCCGTACCGGGGGTCATCCCGGAACCGATCCTGCCGGAGGCCGCGTCTAGGGGGGCGTGCAGCGTCAAGGCTCCATCGGCGGCAGCGCCGCGTTCCGCATCCGTGTGACAGGAGGTGTCCTCCTCGTCGCACACCTCGCGTTCGTCGCCTGGTTCACGCTGCGGCCGCTGGACGTTCCCTGGGTGATGCCCGCCAACCTGCGGCCGTTCGCCGGTGTCAGAGCCGATCTCGCCCTGGGCTGGCCGGAGGCGGCCCGCCACATCGGCGAGAAGCTGGCCCTGCTCGCCCCGCTGGGCGTGCTGCTGCCGATGGCGAGCGGCAGGCTGTTCGTCTCGCCGCTGGCGTCCCTGCTGCGCACCGTCGCGGCCGGCGCCCTGATGTCGCTGGGCATCGAACTGCTGCAGACCGGCGTTCCCGGCCAGGTCGTCGACGTCGACTCGCTGTTCCTGAACACCGCGGGCGTGGCCCTCGCGCACCTCGCGCTGGTTCCCGCCGGACGCACCTGGCTGCGCCGCCGCACCACCGCGGGCCCGCCCCGCGCGCCCCTGGCCCCGGAGGAGCCGGCTCAGGGTCGGACCCCGACGATTCCCAGGGTCGGGATCGCCCCGTGGAGCGACGCTTTGCCCCCTTCGTCTCCGTAGCGTGGAGTGCAGATGGGGTACTCGGAGGAGAGGCCTCACGCACCGACGCTGAAGGAGTCGCACATGTCCCGCCTCGCCCGCCCCACCCACGGCCGCATGATCGGCGGAGTGTGCGCCGCGCTGGCCAAGCGCTTCGGCACCTCCGCGACGACGATGCGGGTGATCTTCCTGGTCTCGTGCCTGCTGCCCGGCCCGCAGTTCCTGCTGTACATCGCGCTGTGGATCCTGCTGCCCGCCGAGGACAAGGTGCGCGACAAGGCGCAGACGGCCTGGTAACGCCCGTACGCGAGAACGCCGATGGGGCGCACACCCTGTCTCCAGGGGTGCGCCCCATCGGCGTGTGTGTCCGCCTCGGCGGGAGGGGTCAGCCGACCGGAACGCCGTTCACCGGCAGGCCGTGCGTGGGCAGGCCCTGCACCGGGAGCCCGCCGAGCAGCTTGGCGGCCGGGCCGGTCGGGCCCTCGGCGAGCAGCTGCTCGGCGACGGGCTGGGCGGCGGCGAGACCGGCGCTGGTCGCCGTCTGACCCTGGCCCAGCGCCTCGCCCGAGCCCGGCAGCGTCTGGGAGAGCTGCTCCGCCGGGAGCGCCGCGGTGACGGTCTCCAGCGTCCGGGCGGTGTCCGGCAGGGCCGGGGCGGCGGCGTTGGCGGCCCCCGCACCGGCGGCGGCGAAGGCGGCACCGAGAGCGGCGACACCGAGGGACTTGGCAGCAGACTGCTTCATGAAATGCGTCCTCGTAATGGGATGACGGGGTGTGTGAGCGGTCCAGCGACCGTAGTCACGCCGCGCCATCCGCCGCAAACATCGAAATGCGGACGGATTGTGAACGCCGCCCGCATTCCCTGCGCCCGGATGCGCTCCCGCTCAGCCCTCCGAATTCGCAGAACCGCTGGTAGAGGCGGTCTGCCGGAACAGCCATTCGGATTTCAGCTCGGCATAACCGGGCTTGATCACGTCATTGATCATGGCGAGTCGTTCATCGAAAGGAATGAACGCTGATTTCATCGCATTGACGGAGAACCACTGCATGTCGTCGAGCGTGTAGCCGAATGCCTCGACAAGGTGCTCGAATTCCCGGCTCATGCTGGTGTGGGACATCAGGCGATTGTCCGTGTTGACCGTGGCCCGGAAGTGCAGCCGACGCAGCAGCCCGATGGGGTGCTCGGCGTAGGAGGAGGCGGCCCCGGTCTGGAGGTTGGAGCTCGGGCACAGCTCCAGCGGGATGCGCTTGTCCCGGACGTAGGAGGCGAGCCGCCCCAGTTCGACGCTGCCGTCCTCGTGGACCTGGATGTCGTCGATGATGCGCACGCCGTGCCCGAGCCGGTCGGCGCCGCACCACTGCAGGGCCTGCCAGATGGACGGCAGCCCGAACGCCTCGCCGGCGTGGATGGTGAAGTGGTTGTTCTCGCGCTTGAGGTACTCGAAGGCGTCCAGGTGCCGGGTGGGCGGGTAGCCGGCCTCGGCACCCGCGATATCGAAGCCGACGACGCCCAGGTCGCGGTAGCGGTTGGCGAGTTCGGCGATCTCCAGGGCGCGGGCCGCGTGCCGCATGGCGGTGAGCAGGGCGCCGACGCGGATGCGCAGGCCCTTCTCCCGGGCGCGGCGCTCCCCTTCCCGGAAGCCCTCGTTGACGGCCTCGACGACCTCTTCCAGGCTCAGACCGCCCGCCAGGTGCTGCTCGGGGGCGTAGCGCACCTCGGCGTAGACGACGCCGTCCGCGGCGAGGTCCTCGGCGCACTCGGCGGCGACCCGGAACAGGGCTTCGCGGGTCTGCATGACGCCGACGGTGTGCGAGAACGTCTCCAGGTACCGCTCCAGGGAACCGGAGTCGGCGGCCTCGCGGAACCAGATGCCGAGCTTCTCCGGATCCGCGTCGGGGAGCTGGGAGATGGGGGCACCTCCCACGCCTTTAGGGCTGTGGGGGACGCTGTCGCGGGCGAGTTCGACGATCGTGGCCGGGCGCAGGCCGCCGTCGAGGTGATCGTGCAGCAGGACCTTGGGCGCCCGGTGGATCTGGTCCGGTGTCGGGGTGTTCGCGATGGTCTGGCTCGTCATTTCCGCACTCTAACTCCTACGCGCGTAGATCGCGCGTGCTCGGAAGGTTGACGTTTTCGTCGATACGTAACGGTGACCCCGAGGACGGGTCGAGTACACCCGCGCTTCTGACACTGTTCTGTCATGGCACACCAAGCGACGCCGGTTCGCAGGGCCCGGCTGGGCAGGTCACTCGGTCCGGAGCCGACGGCGGTGAGCGGCGTGGTGCTGCTGCTGCCCGGCGGTGACGAGGTCTCCGGCCGCAGACCGTCGCCGCTGCTGGCGACGGCCTCCGTGCGGGCCCTGGGACGACGGCTGGCCCGGGCGGGCCGGGATGAGGGCCTCGCCGTGCACGTGGTGCACTACCGCTGCCGCGGCTGGAACGGCAGCGAGGCGAATCTCGCACGGGACGCGGCCTGGGCGGCCGACGAGGTCGTACGGCGTTACGGAGACGTCCCCGTCTGCCTCGCCGGGCTCGGGATGGGCGGCCGGGCGGCGCTGCGCGCGGGCGGGCACGAGGCGGTCAACTCCGTGCTGGCGCTGGCCCCTTGGCTGCCGGAGGAGGATGTGGCGGCGCCGCCCGAGCCGGTGAAGCAGCTGGCAGGGAGGCAGGTGCTGATCGTGCACGGCACGAACGACGGGCGGACGGATCCGGAGTTGTCGTTCCGGCTGGCGGCGCGGGCGAAGAAGGCGAACCGGGACGTGTGCCGGTTCGAAGTGCACGCGGACGGGCACGGGTTGCACCAGTACCGGGACGAAGTGCTGGCGTTGGCCGAGGACTTCGCGATGGGGGCCTTGTTCGGGCGGGCCGTGTCCCGGCCGGTGCGGGATGCGCTGGCCGCGCCGCCGCCGTTGGGGTTGCGGATGCCGTTGGCTGCGGGGTTCAGTCCTTCGCGGCGGTAGCGCCGTTTTTGGTGCCTGTTGTTTTCGGGGTGCGGGTTCGTGGGGGTTGCTCGCGCAGTTCCCCGCGCCCCTGACTAGGGCAGCAAGCTGCCCCTTCGTGAGAGCAGGAACCTCTTGAAGGCTGCTACGGGGGGTGTGTCCGGCCTGCCCTCCAGCCAGGCCACGCCGATCTCGCGGGCCGCTCGGGGGGCCGTCACCGTCAGTTCCACGACTCCGGGGCGCGGGACCGCCGGCGGGGGCAGGAGAGCCACCCCCAGGCCCGCCGCCACCAGGCCCCTCAGGGTCTCTGCCTCCTCCCCCTCGAAGGCGATGCGCGGCTTGAAGCCGGCCTCCTTGCAGAGGTCGTCGGTGATGCGGCGGAGGCCGTAGCCGGGTTCGAGGGTGACGAACACTTCGTCCGCGGCCTCGGCGAGGCGGATGCGGCGGCGGCCCGCGAGGGAGTGGTCGGCGGGCACGACCAGGCGGAGCTTCTGCTCGTCCAGGCGGCGGGCGACCAGACCGGGGGCGTCCGGGACCGGGGAGGTCAGGCAGAGGTCGAGCTCGCCCGCGCGCAGACGTTCGAGCATGGCCTCGCCGTAGTTCTGGACGAGGCTGAAGCGCACGCGCGGGTGATCGGCGCGGAAGGCCTGGAGGAGGCCGGGGACCGTCTCGGCGCCCATGGTGTGCAGGAAGCCGAAGGCGACCTTGCCGGTGGTGGGGTCGGCGTCGGCGCGCACCTCCTCGGCGGCGCGCTCGATCTCGGCCAGGGCGCGTTCGACGGAGGTCAGGAAGGTGCGGCCGGCCGGGGTGAGGGAGACCGTGCGGCCGTGGCGGGCGAAGAGGTCGACGCCCAGGTCCTGCTCCAGGCGGGCCATGGAGCGCGACAGGGTCGACTGCGGGACGTTCATCTCCTGCGCGGCCCGGGTGACGTGCTCGGTGCGGGCGACGCCGGCGAAGTACGCGAGGCGGGGAGCCAGCACCTTCGACATCTCCGCCGTGTCTTCTGTGTCACCGGATGGTGACAGGCGAGGCTGTGAACTCGGTTGATGCACCATGGGAACGATTATGACCGTTCCATGCATTGGACGGATCAGTGGCGGCGTACGTACTTTCGAGGCATGTCTCCCGCCAGTACCGGGGCGTCCACCACCGTGGGCGCCGCTGCCTCCGCCCCTGCCGTCGACTCACGTATGTCCCCGGGCGGGCCCGGCTACCGCCGAATGAGCCTCGCCCTGTTCCTCGCGGGTGTCGCGACCTTCGCGCTGCTGTACTCGACACAGGCGCTGCTCCCGCTGATCTCCGGCGAGTTCGGGGTGGCGGCGAGCGACGCGAGCTGGACGGTGGCCGCCGCGACGGGCGGGCTGGCGCTGTTCGTGCTGCCGATGAGCGCCCTGTCGGAGCGCTTCGGACGGCGTACGGTCATGACGGCCTCGCTGGCGGTGGCGGTGACCCTCGGACTGCTGGTGCCCTTCGCCCCCTCCCTGGGCGTCCTGGTCGCGCTGCGGGCGCTCCAGGGCGCGGCCCTGGCCGGGCTGCCGGCGTCGGCGACCGCGTATCTCGCCGAGGAGGTCAGCCCCAAGGCGCTGATCACCGCGATCGGGCTGTTCGTCGCGGGCAACAGTGTCGGCGGAATGAGCGGCCGGGTCATCACCGGCTGGGTCGCGCAGGAGTGGGGCTGGCGGGTCGCCGTCGGTGTCATCGGCGCGATCGCCGTCGCCTGCGCGGTGGCCTTCCGGGTGCTGCTCCCGGCGCCGCGGAACTTCCAGGCCGGTTCCCTGCGGCCGCGCGTGCTCGCCCGCACGGTCCGCGACCACCTGTCCGACCCGCTGCTGCGCCGGCTGTACGCGATCGGCGCGCTGTTCATGACGGTGTTCGGCGGTGTGTACACGGTCATCGGCTACCGGCTGACCGAGGCCCCGTTCTCGCTGCCGCAGGGAATCATCGGCTCGATCTTCCTCGTGTACCTCGTCGGTACGGTGTCGGCGTCGACGGCCGGACGCCTGGTGGGCCGGCTGGGCCGCCGGGGCGCGCTGTACGCGGCGGGCGGTACGACCGCCACGGGCCTGCTGCTGTCCCTCGCGGGCTCCCTCCCGCTGGTCCTGCTGGGCCTGGTCCTCATCACCGGCGGTTTCTTCGCGGGCCACGCGGTGGCCTCCTCGGCGGTCAGCAAGACGGCCTCCCACGGCCGCGCGCAGGCCTCGGCGCTGTACCAGTCCGCGTACTACGTCGGCTCCAGCGCGGGCAGCACGGTCGGCGCCCTCGCCTTCCACGCGGGCGGCTGGCCGGGGACCGTCGGGGTCGGGCTGCTGGCCGTGCTCGGCGTCGTGACGATCACGGTGTTCGGGACGCGGGCGGCGCGGAGGACGCAGCGCAGGCTCGCCGCGGCCGCCTGAGAAGCCGGGAGCCCTACCCGGCACACCGAGCCGTTCCCCCTGGTCGGGGCCGGTTGTCAGTGGGTGCGGACAACGTCCGCGTCCGCTGACCACCGGATTCGACCAGGGGGATTGTGCATGGATTTCCGCATCGACCGTACGGCGTTCGCCGAGGCCGTGGGCCAGGCGGTACGGGCGCTGCCCGCCCGGGCGCCGGTGCCGGTGCTGGGCGGGCTGCTGCTGGAGGCGGACGCGGGGCGGCTGGCCGTGACGGGGTTCGACTTCGAGGCGGCGGTGCGGGTGGAGGCCGATGCGGAGGTCGCCGCGGCCGGACGGGTGCTCGTGCCGGGGCGGCGGCTGCTGGAGGTCTGCCGGGTGCTGCCCGAGGGGCCGGTGAGCTGTGCGCTGGAGGCGTCGCGGTTCACGGTGGAGGCGGACGGGACGCGCTTCGGGCTGTCGACGCTGCCGCTCGCCGAGTACCCGGCCCTGCCCGCGGCGCCCGCGCCGGGCGGCACGGTGGACGCCGGCGCGTTCGCGCATGCCGTCGCGCAGGTCGCGGTCGCGGCCGGGCGCGACGAGACGCTGCCCCTGCTGACGGGCGTCCAACTGCGCCTGGCGGACGGGGAGATGACGCTGTCGGCCTCCGACCGCTACCGGTACGCCGTGCGGCGGCTGGAGTGGCAGCCGGGGGCGGCGGTCCGGGACGGCGCGGTGGAGGCGCTGCTGCCCGCGCGGCGGTTGCTCGACCTCGCGCGCTCGCTGGGCCGGTGCGGTGACGTGGTGATCGGGTGGGAGCCGGGCGGGGGCGGTGGTCTCGTCGGGTTCGAGGGCGGGCGGACTCGGACGGCGCTGCGGCAGCTCGACGGGCGGCTGCCGGCGTACAAGTCGCTGTTCGACATGGCGGGGGCCGCGGTCGCCGAGGTGGAGTGCGCGGCGCTCGCGGAGGCGGTGCGGCGGGTCGCGGTGGTGGCGGAGGCGAACAGTCCGGTACGGCTGGACTTCTCGGCCGACGGCTCCGTGCAGTTGCGCGCGGGCTACGGGGACGACGTGGCGGCCCAGCGGCTGCCGGCCGTGCTGAGCGGCGCCGAGGAGGTGCCGGTGGCGTTCAACCCGGCCTATCTGCTGGACGCGCTGACGTCCTTCGAGAGCCCCCGGGTGCGGCTGGAGCTGCTGGGGGCGGGACAGCGGGCGCTGCTGCACGCCGTGGACGAGCAGGGGGCGGCCGCCGGGGCGCACCGGCATCTGCTGATGTCCGTGAAGCAGCTCGTGTGAGGCGGCCGGGCATGGGGTGCAGCTGCTGTGAAGGGGCGCGGGCGTGCCCGGAACCACCGTGGATCACCGCTGCTGACCTGCGCGTTCGTCCGCTCGGGGGGCCGTTGTCAGTGGGCTGCGGTAGCTTCCGAAGTGCTGGGGCGCGAAGGCGCGTGAACAGAACTTCCACAGGGGTGGGCGGGATGGCGAACGGCACGGCGACACCGACGGATCTGGACACCAGGCTGGAGGCACACCGCACCGAGCTGACGGGGTACTGCTACCGGATGCTCGGCTCCTCCTTCGAGGCCGAGGACGCGGTGCAGGACACGCTGGTCCGCGCCTGGCGCAGCTACGACAAGTTCGAGGGCCGCTCCAGCCTGCGCTCCTGGCTCTACCGCATCGCGACGAACGTGTGCCTGGACATGCTCACCGCGGGAAACAAGCGCGCCAGGCCCATGGACCTCACCGATTCCACCCCGCTCGCCCAGGCGGCCCTCTCCCCCCGACCGGACAACACCTGGCTGGAGCCCATGCCGGACGCCCGCGTGCTGCCCACGACCGACGACCCCGCGGAGGCGGCGGTCGCCAAGGAGTCCGTGCGGCTCGCCTTCATGGCCGCCCTGCAGAAGCTGCCGGCCAAGCAGCGGGCCGTGCTGATCCTGCGCGAGGTGCTGGCCTGGAAGGCCAGCGAGGTCGCCGAGCTGCTGGACACATCGGTGGCGTCGGTCAACAGCGCCCTCCAGCGGGCCCGTGCCACCCTCGCCGAGCGGGAGGAGCCGGGCGCGGAAGCGGCCGTTTCGGACCCGCTGGACGAGGACCAGCAGAAGCTGCTCGACCGCTACGTCGCGGCCTTCGAGGGCTACGACATGACGGCGCTGACGGCCCTGCTGCACGAGGACGCGGTCATGACGATGCCGCCGTTCGACCTGTGGCTGACCGGCGTGCGGGACATCACCGGCTTCATGACCACCCTCGGCGCGCCCTGCGCGGGCTCGCGGCTGGTGCCGGTGCAGGTCAATGGCCTGCCGGGGTTCGCGCAGTACAAGCCGGACCCGGAGAAGGGCGGCTTCTCGCCGTGGGCGGTCCAGGTGCTGGAGATCTCAGACGGCCGGATCACCGGGTTCCACTGCTTCCTCGACACCCAGCGCTGGTTCCCGCTCTTCGGCCTGCCCCTCCACCTCGAAGCGGAGGCCGACCAGGTCGAGGAGCCCGCGTAGGGCCGGGTCGGGGTCGCGCAGCCTGATCCGGCCGCCGGCCCGGCGGGCGGCCAGCTGCAGCCGCGCCAGCAGGTCCACGGTGGCGAGGCCCGGTGGCCCCAGGCCTCCGACATCGCACACCACGACCCGGGCGCCGCTGCCGTGCAGCAGTGCCCGTACGTCGTCGCTCAGCCCGCTCACCTCGTCCCGGGTGACGGAGCCGGGCAGTACGAGCACGGGCGGTGTCATGGCGTCCACGATCGGTAGACCGCGCGGGCGGTGGTAACTCATCGCGGCTGTCCGTCCTCTCGGCGCCGGAGATCACATTGACCCGGGTACGGCCTTCCCCGGAGGGTTGGCTGTATGCCCCATGCATCCGCTCCTCCCGCGCTGTCCGATGCCCTCTTCGCCGGGGAGGAGCCGACGTGCAGGGCGTGCTGAGCGGGTTCGCGGTCATCGCCGTCGTCATCGGCGTCGGCTATCTGATCGGCCGCCGGGGGTATCTGGGGGACGGCGGCCGCGAGGTCCTCACGAAGCTCGCGTTCCACGTGGCCTCCCCCGCCCTGCTCTTCACGACGCTCGCCCGGGCCGACCTGTCGGTGATCTTCTCCGACCGGCTGCTGGTGACGGCGATGAGCACGGCGGTGGCGGCGGGGGTCTTCGTGGCGGTGGGCGCCGCCCGCGGCTGGGGAGTGGGCCGGACGACGATCGGCGCGCTGTGCTCCAGCTACGTCAACTCCGGGAACCTCGGCATCCCGATCGCCGTGTACGTGCTGGGCGACGCGTCGCTGGTCGCGCCGGTGCTGCTGTTCCAGCTGGTCGGTGTCACGCCGGTGGCGCTCACGGTCCTGGACCTGGCGCAGGGCGGTGGGAAACGGCCGCTGTGGCTGCGTCTGCTCACTCCGCTGCGCAACCCGATAGCCCTGGGCTCCCTGGCCGGTGTGGCGGCCTCCGCGTCGGGCCTCGATGTCCCGGGTCCCCTGATGGACCCCCTGACCCTGATCGGCAACATGTCGGTCCCGGCCGTGCTCCTCGCCTTCGGCATCTCGCTGCGCGGCAGCACGCTGCCCCTGCGGGGTGCGGAACGGGCTCCCGTGCTGCTCGCCGTTGCGTTGAAGTCCTTTGCCCAGCCCCTGGCCGCCTGGGCCCTGGCAACGGGCGTCTTCGGCCTCCACGGAGCACCCCTGCTCGACGTGGTGGTGACGTCCGCCCTGCCGGCGGCGCAGAACCTGTTCACGTACGCGAGCAGCTACCGGGTGGGAGAGGTACTCGCCCGAGAGGCGATCTTGCTGTCGACGGTGCTGGCGGTGCCGGTTCTGGTGGTGGTGGCGGCGTTGCTCGGATGAATCAGGCCCCGTGGAATGAGCCGGTGTCGAGTTCGAGACCGAAGGGCGCCGGAAGCCTGATCCGCTCCCCGAACTTGCCGGCCTGCAGCAGGCGGTAGACGCCTTCCTTCGGCTCCCCGTACAGCGTCACCGTCGGCCCGCCCGGTGCCAGGCCGTCCACCAGGAGATACAGCGGCACCCCTGCCTCGGCGTAGCCTGCGGCCTTCGCCGTGCGGTCGTGACGGGCCGTGGCCTTCGAGGTGATCTCGACTGCGAGTCGGGCGACGGCAGCGGGCACGAAGGTGTCGTGGCCCCTGGCCGGCATCTCCGGTACGACGACGAGGTCGGGCACGTAGAGGCCCAGCCGGGCTGGAACGGCCGTACCCAGCCGCTGGAAGATGTGCCAGTGCTCGGGAATCACCCCGGAGAGGCGTCGGTGGATGCTTTCGGCGATGCGGTGGTGAGAGGTCGCGGCGAGAGTCGTCACCGTGACGATCCCGTCGATGATCTCCACCTTGCAGCCCTTGGGCGCCTGCGTCTGTTCCCAGACCCACAGCAGTTCGTCCCAGTGAGTGTCGGCCTTGAGGTAGTCACCGTCGAGCACGCTCATGGCGTCATTGAACACACTGAACGGGACCGGCGGCGGTCCACCGGTCCCGTTCACCCGAAAGGGAAACCCCCTGCTCAGGCGATACGTTCCAGCACCACCGGCGACGCCGTGAAGGCCGTGCCCGGCGCTGCGATGTCGTACGAGCCCTCCACCGACTGGAGCGCGTACTCGAAGCGCTCGGGGGTGTCCGTGTGGAGGGTCATGAGGGGCTGGCCCTCGGTGATCTGGTCGCCGGGCTTGGCGTGGAGTTCCACGCCCGCGCCCGCCTGGACCGGGTCCTCCTTGCGAGCACGGCCCGCGCCCAGGCGCCACGCGGCGACGCCGATGCCGTAGGCGTCGAGGCGGGTGAGGACACCCGAGGCCGGGGCCTTGATCACGTGCTGCTCACGGGCCACCGGCAGCTCCGCGTCCGGGTCGCCGCCCTGGGCCGCGATCATGCGCCGCCAGACGTCCATCGCCGAGCCGTCGGCCAGGGCCTTCGCCGGGTCGGCGTCCACGCCCGCCGCGTCGAGCATCTCGCGGGCCAGGGCGATCGTCAGCTCGACCACGTCCGCCGGGCCGCCGCCCGCCAGGACCTCCACCGACTCGCGGACCTCCAGGGCGTTGCCCGCCGTCAGGCCGAGCGGGGTCGACATGTCCGTGAGGAGCGCGACCGTCTTCACGCCGTGGTCCGTGCCCAGGCCGACCATCGTGGAGGCCAGTTCCCGGGCGTCCTCGATCGTCTTCATGAAGGCGCCCGTGCCGACCTTCACGTCCAGGACGAGCGAGCCCGTGCCCTCGGCGATCTTCTTCGACATGATCGAGGAGGCGATCAGCGGGATGGCCTCGACCGTGCCCGTGACGTCGCGCAGCGCGTAGAGCTTCTTGTCGGCGGGGGCCAGGCCGTCGCCCGCCGCGCAGATCACCGCGCCCGTGGTGTCCAGGACGTGCAGCATCTCCTCGTTGGAGAGCAGCGCCCGCCAGCCGGGGATGGACTCCAGCTTGTCCAGCGTGCCGCCGGTGTGGCCGAGGCCGCGGCCCGAGAGCTGCGGGACGGCCGCGCCGCAGGCGGCCACCAGGGGCGCCAGCGGCAGGGTGATCTTGTCGCCGACGCCACCCGTGGAGTGCTTGTCCGCCGTCGGGCGGGACAGGGACGAGAAGTCCATGCGCTCGCCGGAGGCGATCATCGCGGCGGTCCAGCGGGCGATCTCACGGCGGTTCATGCCGTTGAGCAGGATGGCCATCGCGAGGGCCGACATCTGCTCGTCGGCCACCTCCCCGCGGGTGTACGCGTCGATGACCCAGTCGATCTGCTCGTCGCCGAGTTCGCCGCGGTCCCGCTTGGTGCGGATGACGGAGATGGCGTCCATGGCCATGGCTTGGCTTTCCTTCCGGACGTACGGGGTGAAGCGTACGGAGAAATCGTGCGGCCCCTCCGAGGCGTGAGACGTGGCCGACTCGGAGGGGCCGTACGGGAGTTACTTGGTGAGGTGCCCGGGTCCGAAGGCCTGGGGCAGCATCTCGGACAGGGGCAGGATGCCCGCCGGGGTCTCCAGCAGCAGCTCGGCGCCGCCGAACTCGTACAGCAGCTGCCGGCAGCGGCCGCACGGGACGAGGATCTCGCCCCGGCCGTCGACGCAGGTGAAGTGCGTCAGCCGGCCGCCGCCGGTGTTCTGCAGCTCGGAGACCAGTCCGCACTCGGCGCACAGGCCGAGGCCGTAGGAGGCGTTCTCGACGTTGCAGCCGGAGACGATCCGGCCGTCGTCGACGAGGGCCGCCACGCCGACCGGGTAGCCGGAGTACGGGGCGTACGCCCGGGACATGGCGTCCCGGGCCACCTCGCGCAGCCGCCCCCAGTCGACGTCGGTCACTTGCCCTGTCCCTTCCGGTACGGCATGCCGTTCGCCCGCGGCATCCGCAGCCGCTGGGCGGACAGCGCGAGGACCACCAGGGTGATGACGTACGGCGTGGCGGAGACGACCTGGTTCGGGACCTCGTCGGTGCTCGCGTACCAGGCGAACACCAGGGCGCCGGAGATCAGGGTGACCACGGCCGGGACGTACTTCTTGCGGACGATCAGCCAGATCGCGCCGATGATCAGCAGCAGCGCGCCGAGCAGCAGCAGGGCGTGGACGTTGGCGGAGCCGCCGCGCAGGTTGAGGCTGTCGGTGTAGCCGAACAGGCCCGCGCCGAGGGCGAGGCCGCCCGGCATCCAGTTGCCGAAGATCATCGCCGCGAGACCGATGAAGCCGCGGCCGCTGACCTGGCCCTCCAGGTAGAAGGGGTTGGCCACGATGGACAGGAAGACACCGCCGAGGCCGGCCAGGCCGCCGGAGATGACGACGGCGATGTACTTGTACTTGTAGACGTTGACGCCGAGGGACTCGGCGGCCACCGGGTTCTCGCCGCAGGAGCGCAGCCGCAGTCCGAACGCCGTGCGCCACAGGATCCACCAGGTGGCGGGGATCAGCGCGACGGCGATCAGGGTCAGCCAGGAGACGTTGGTGACCAGGCCGCCGAGCAGGCCGGCGATGTCGGAGATCAGGAACCAGCCCTTGTCGTTGAGCTCCCTGAGACCGTCGGAGAGGCCCGGCACGGTGAAGTTGCCGAGGGACTCGACCGCCGGGGACTGCTTGGCGGAGCCGCCCGCGTGGCCCTCGAAGGCCAAGGGCGCGAGGTAGCGGGTGGCGCCGAGGGCGAGGATGTTGATCGCCACACCGGAGACGATGTGGTTGACGTTGAAGGTGACGGTGACGAAGGCGTGCAGCAGGCCGCCGAGGCAACCGCCGATGATGCCCACCAGGACGCCCGTCCACGGGCCCCACTGGAAGCCGGCCCAGGCGCCGAACCAGGTGCCGAGGATCATCATGCCCTCGAGGCCGATGTTGACCACGCCCGCGCGCTCGGCCCACAGGCCGCCGAGACCGGCGAGGCCGATCGGCACGGCGAGCTGGAGCGCGGTGGACATCTGGCTGACGTTGGTGATGCCGTCGGCGCCGGTGACGATGCGGACGATCGAGGTGAGCGCCAGTCCGCCGGCGATGATCAGCAGCAGGACGGGCAGCGACAGGCGGCGGCCGGTCGGCGCCGCGGGCTGCAGCGTGGGCTGGTTGAGGTCGGTCACGGTGGTCATCGGCCAGCCACCTCCTTCGTGGTGTTGTTGGTGCCGAGGACGTGACCGGCGGCCAGTTCGGCGCCGACCCGGCGCTGCTGGCGGCGCAGGCCCCATTCGCGGACGGCCTCGTAGGAGACGACGACCGAGAGCACGATCAGGCCCTGCATGATGACCGCGATCTCCTTGTCGTAGCCGTGGAAGTCCAGCTCGGGCGAGGCCTTGTCGAGCCAGGCCCACAGCAGGGCCGCGAAGGCGATGCCGACGGGGCTGTTGCGGCCGAGCAGGGCGATGCCGATGCCGAGGAACCCGATGCCGGTGGGGAAGTTCAGGCTGTAGGTGTGGGTGTCGCCGAGCAGGATCGGCAGACCGGCCAGGCCCGCGATGCCGCCGGAGAGCAGCATGGCGGTGAGCACCATGCGCTTGGGGTCGACGCCGCTGGCCGCCGCCGCGGTCTCCGAGGCGCCGGAGGCGCGCAGGTCGAAGCCGAAGCGGGTGCGGTTGAGGACGACCCAGTAGCCGATGCCGAGCAGGACGGCGAGCAGCACCAGGCCGTAGATCTCGCCGGCCGCGCCCATGTCGATGCCGGGGATCCAGCCGGACTCGTGCATCTCGCCGGTGGTGTTGTTGTTGCCGACCTTGACGCCGAAGACGTTCGGCAGCCACAGGTAGGCGATCACGGAGGTGGCGATCGCGTTGAGCATGATCGTCGCGACGACCTCGCTGACGCCGCGGGTGACCTTGAGGACACCGGCGATGCCGGACCAGAAGGCGCCGGTGAGGACGGCGGTCAGGAGCAGCAGCGGGACCTGGATCGCGGCCGGCAGGTTCATGTGGGCGCCGACAATAGCGGCCATCATGGCGGCGAGCTGGTACTGGCCGTCGACGCCGATGTTGAACAGGTTCATCCGGAAGCCGATGGCCACCGCGAGCGCCGCGATGTAGTACATCGAGGCCTGGTTGATGATCAGGACCTGGATGTCGGAGAACGACGCCTGCTCGAACATGAGGGCGAACGGCTCGACCGGGTTCTTGCCGGACGCGACCAGCACGATCGCGCTCAGCACGAAGGCCACGGCGAGCGCGATGACCGGTCCGGCCACCGCGAGGAGCACGCGCTCCTTGTCGAACTTCTTCATCAGCGGGCCTCGTCTTCCGGAGACGCGGGGGACTCGGGGGTCTCCGCCGGGGTCTCGGGGGTCTCTGCGGCGGTCTCTTCGTGCTCGAGGTGCCCGGTGGCGGCGCCGGTCATGGCCGAGCCGAGTTCCTCGGGGGTGATGGTGGCCGGGTCGGCGTCCGCGACCAGCTTGCCGTTGTAGATCACGCGCAGCGTGTCGGACAGGCCGATCAGCTCGTCCAGGTCGGCGGAGATCAGCAGCACGGCCAGGCCCTCGCGGCGGGCCTCGCGGATGTGGTCCCAGATCGCGGCCTGCGCGCCGACGTCCACGCCGCGGGTGGGGTGGGCGGCGATGAGGAAGCGCGGCTTGTGGCTCATCTCGCGGCCGACGATCAGCTTCTGCTGGTTGCCGCCGGACAGGGAGGCGGCGGTGACGTCGATGCCGGGGGTGCGCACGTCGTAGGCCTCGACGATGCGCCGGGTGTCCTCCTGGGCCGCCTTCGGGTCCAGCCAGACGCCCTTGGCCAGCGGCTTCTCGGTGACGTGGCCGAGGATGCGGTTCTCCCAGAGGGGGGCCTCCAGGAGCAGGCCGTGGCGGTGCCGGTCCTCGGGGATGTAGCCGATGCCCTGCTCGCGGCGCTTGCGGGTGGCCCAGTCGGTGATCTCCTCGTCGGCGAGCCGGATGGTGCCGGAGTCGGCGGCCTTCAGG
Source organism: Streptomyces olindensis (assembly GCF_040645895.1). NCBI lineage: Bacteria > Bacillati > Actinomycetota > Actinomycetes > Kitasatosporales > Streptomycetaceae > Streptomyces > Streptomyces olindensis. Next base: position 51,929 of record NZ_JBEYZD010000002.1, read on the forward strand.
CCGATGAGGGCGTCGACGAGCTCGGTCTGGCCGTTGCCCTCGACACCGGCGATGCCGAGGACCTCGCCCGCGTGGATGGTGAAGCTGATGTCGTCCAGGAGGGCCTTGCCGCCGGGGGCGGCCAGGCGCAGCTTGTCGACGCTGATGACCGGGCGGTCGGTGACCGTGGACTCGGCCGTCTCGGGCGTGGGCAGTTCGCTGCCGACCATCATCTCCGCGAGCTGGCGCGGGGTGGTCTCGGCGGGGACGGCCGTGCCGACGGTGGTGCCGCGGCGGATGACGGTGATCTCGTCGGCGACGGAGAGCACCTCGCCGAGCTTGTGCGAGATGAAGATGACGGACAGGCCCTCGGAGCGCAGTTCGCGCAGGTTGGCGAAGAGGGCGTCGACCTCCTGCGGCACGAGCACGGCGGTCGGCTCGTCCAGGATGAGGGTGGTGGCGCCGCGGTAGAGGACCTTGAGGATCTCCACGCGCTGGCGGGCGGCGACGCCGAGTTCCTCGACGAGGAGGTCGGGCTTGACGCCGAGGCCGTAGCGGTCGGAGAGCTCCTTGATCTTGCGGCGGGCCTTGGCGCCGATGCCGTAGAGCTTCTCGCTGCCGAGGACCACGTTCTCCAGGACCGTGAGGTTGTCGGCGAGCATGAAGTGCTGGTGGACCATGCCGATGCCGCGGGCGATGGCGTCGGCCGGGGACGAGAAGGCGACCTGCCGCCCGTCGACGGCGATGGTGCCCTCGTCCGGCTTCTGCATGCCGTAGAGGATCTTCATCAGGGTCGACTTGCCGGCGCCGTTCTCGCCGACGAGGGCGTGCACGGTGCCCTTGCGGACGCTGAGGTGGATGTCGTGGTTGGCCACGACGCCCGGGAAACGCTTGGTGATCCCGGCGAGTTCGACAGCGGTCACCGATTCGTTGACCGCCGCTCCGGCCGGAGGGCTGCTGGACGCGTTGATGGCGCACTCTCCTGGGGACGGGGGTCGTCTACGCGCGTAGCGCCCCTACGGCATACAAAGGGGCCGACGCACCGCGACAACGGGGTACGAGGAGCAGCCTCCCCGTACCCCGTTGAGCGGACGTAACCCCGGGGTTACTGCCTGCTCGACGTACGACTCGTCAGCTGCTCTTGACCTTGATCTCGCCGCTGATGATCTTCTCCTTGGCCGTCTTGATGGCTTCCTGGAGCTCGGCGTCGTCCGCGAACTTCGGGTTGGAGTTCGACAGGCTCACCTCGCCGGTCTTCAGATCGCCACGAACGATACCCGTCTCGGGCTTGCCGTCCTCGACCGACTTCGCCAGGTTGTACACCGCCTTGGCGACGTCCTTCATCGCCGAGGTCAGGATCGAGTCCTTGTACTTGGCGAGGGCTTCCTGCTGGTACTGGTCGGAGTCCACACCGATGGCCCACACCTTGTTGGCGGCGGCGGCCTCGATCACGCCCTGGCCGGACAGGCCCGCGGCCGCGTAGACCACGTCGGCCTTCTTCTCGATCTGGCCCTCGGCGGCCGTCTTGCCCTTGTCGGGGCTGGAGAAGCCGCCCTCCTCCGCCGTCTGGGTCAGGTACTGGGAGAGGACCTTGACCTTCGGGTTGGTGTCCTTGACGCCCTGCTCGAAGCCCGCCTGGAACTTGTGGATCAGCGGGATGTCCACGCCGCCGACGAAGCCGACGACGTTCGACTTGGTGCTCTTGGCGGCGGCGACGCCGGCCAGGTAGGAGGCCTGCTCCTCGCTGAACACCAGGTCGGCGACGTTCTTGGAGTTGATGGTCGCGTCGTCGACGATGCCGAAGGTGGTGTCCGGGAACTTCTCGGAGGCGCCCTTGATGGCCGAGGCGTAGGCGTAGCCGACGCCGATGACCGGGTTGTAGCCCTGCTTCGCCAGGGAGACCAGGCGCTGCTCCTTGTCGGCGTCCGTCTCGCCCTCGGTGGGCTCCAGGTCGGCCGTCTGGTACCCGAACTCCTTCTTCGCCTGCTCCAGGCCCGCGTAGGCCGCGTCGTTGAAGGACTGGTCGCCCTTGCCGCCGACGTCGTACGCGATGGCGAGGCCCTTGTCGCCCTTCGAGTCCGACGACCCGGCGGAGGTCGAGGTGCCGCCGCAGGCGGAGAGCGCGAGGGCCAGGGAGGCGGTCGCTGCGCCTGCGACCGTGATCCGGGAAATCCGGCGCATGTGTGGGTGCTCCTGTCGTACAAGCGCCGGACGGTACAGCTCGGGACTGCCTCACAGCTACGGCGCTGGGTTCCGCCGCAGATTAACGCGCGTAGACCTGCCTGAAAACCCCTTCTGTCCACCTTGTTATGCGCCCGTGGCCAAGCCATCACCGGGCCTTGGCCGGGGTGTTGCCGACCGCAAACGGGGGGTGGCTCTGGGTGATCCGGGCGGCCCCGGGCCGGGGAACGGCGGAGCGGGCGGGCACCCACGGCGCCCGCCCGCTCCGACTGTCGTCCCGACCGGTCGTGCCTACTCGGTCTTGACCTTGATGGAGCCGTCGGTGATGCCTTCCTTGGCCTTGTCCACGGCGTCCTTGAGTCCTGCGATCTTGCCGAACTCCGGGTTCGACTCGGAGAGTCCGACACCGTTGACCTTCAGGTCGAAGGTCTGGATGCCGGTCAGCGGCTTGTCGTCGTGCACGGACTTGGCCAGCGCGTAGACCGCGCCGCCGACGTCCTTGAGGGCGGAGGTGAGGATGTACTGCTTGTACGGGGCGAGGGCGGCCTGCTTGTACTGGTCGGAGTCGACGCCGATCGCCCAGACCTTCGCCTTGGCGGCGGCCTCGATGACACCCTGGCCGGAGAGACCGGCCGCCTGGTAGACGACGTCGGCCTTCTTCTCGATCTGGCCCTCGGCGGCGGCCTTGCCCTTGTCGGGGCTGGAGAAGCCGCCCTCCTCGGCGGTCTGGGTCAGGTACTGGGAGATGACCTTGACCTTGCCGCCGCTGGTGTCCTCGACGCCCTGCTTGTAGCCGGCCTCGAACTTGTGGATCAGCGGGATGTCGACACCGCCCACGAAGCCGACGGTGTTCGACTTGGTGGCCTTGGCGGCGGCGACGCCGGCCAGGTAGGACGCCTGCTCCTCGGCGAAGACGAGCGAGGCGACGTTCTTGCCCTCGACGACGGAGTCGACGATGCCGAAGGTGGTGTCCGGGTACTTGGAGGCCACGGCCTTCATCGCGGGGGCGTAGGCGAAGCCGACACCGACGACCGGGTTGTAGCCCTGCTTCGCGAGGGAGGCCAGGCGCTGTTCCTTGTCGGCGTCGGTCTCGCCCTCGGTGGGCTCGATGTCGGCGGTCTTGTAGCCGTACTCGTCCTTGGCCTTGGTCAGGCCGGCGTAGGCGGCGTCGTTGAAGGACTGGTCACCCTTGCCGCCGATGTCGTAGGCGATGGCGAGGCCCTTGTCCTCCTTGGTGTCACCGCCGCCGCTCTCACTGCTGGTGCCGCCACAGGCCGTGGCGACGAGTCCCAGCGACGCGACCCCCACCGCGACGCGGGTCAGTTTGGATATCCGACGCATCTGAAGTTCCCCATTCTTCACAGCCCCGCAGTGGGTGCTCAGTTCGGCGCACATTAACGCGCGTAGACACTCCTGGGAACGGTTCGCCGTGGGGCCGTTATCCATTCGTGCCGATGGCCGGTTACGCCCTTGTGAACCACGGGATCGAACGGGGTCGAATCGTGCACTCGGGGACACGGGGCGTGCCTGCTCGTCACGCGACCAAGGCTGCCGCCGGGATGCGCCGGGCGCAACCGGAGGCTGCGCGGGTGGGTGCCCGGCCGGGGGGGCGGGGTCGTGGTTCGTGCGCGGCGCCGTCGTGGCCGGTCGCGCCGTTCCCCGCGCCCCCAAGGGGGTCGGGCTATCGGAGGCCGTTGACGAGGGCTGCCGCCGTGAAGAGTTCCACGCCCACCGTGATCGCCGACTCGTCGACGTCGAAGTCACCCTGGTGGAGGTCGCGCACGTGGCGCTCGCCGGGGGTGCGCACGCCGAGTCGGGCCATCGCGCCGGGGACGTGCTCCAGGTACCAGGAGAAGTCCTCGCCGCCCAGGCTCTGCTCGGTGCCCTCGACGGACTCGACCCCGCGCCGGGCGATCATGGCCTCGCGCAGCAGCTCGGTGACGCCGGGCTCGTTGACGACGGGCGGGACGCCGCGCACGTAGTTGATCTCCGACTTCGCGCGGTGCAGGTTGGCGACCTCGTCGATCGCCGCGACGACCACGTCGGGGGCCGTCCGCCACGCCTCGATGTCGAGGCACCGCACGGTGCCGGAGAGTTCGGCGTGCTGCGGGATCACGTTCGGCGCGTGGCCCGACTCGATCCGGCCCCAGGTGATGGCGAGTCCGCTGCGGCTGTCGAAGCGCCGGCCGACCAGGGCGGGCACGTCGGTGACGACGCGGGCGGCCGCGGTGACCAGGTCGGTCGTGAGGTGGGGGCGCGCGGTGTGCCCGCCGGGGCCGTCCAGGGCGATCTCCAGCCGGTCGCAGGCGGAGGTGATGGGGCCCTCCCGGAGCCCGATCTTCCCCGCGTCCACGCGCGGGTCGCAGTGCACGGCGATGATCGCGCCGACCCCCTCCAGCGCCCCGCAGTCGATGACGTCGGCGGCGCCGCCGGGCAGCACCTCCTCGGCGGGCTGGAAGATCAGCCGGACGGGGCGGGGCAGCCGGCCCTGCTTGTGCAGTTCGGCGAGGACGAGTCCGGCGCCGAGGACGACGGTGGTGTGCACGTCGTGGCCGCAGGCGTGGGCGCGGTCGGGCACGGTCGAGCGGTAGGGGCACTCGGACTTGGTGTCCGGGATGGGCAGGCCGTCGATGTCGGCCCGCAGGGCGAGCATGCTGGGCCCGCCGTTCCACTGCTCGCCCGGTACGCCGATGTCACAGACGAGCCCGGTCCCGACGGAGAGGACGCGCGGCTTGAGGCCGGCCTCCTCGAGCCGCTCCTTGATCGCCGCGGTGGTGCGGAACTCCTGATTGCCGAGCTCCGGATGCATGTGCAGGTCACGTCGGAACGCGATGAGCTCGGCGCGCAGAGCGTCGGGCAGCGCACCGGGAAGTACGGCTCCCCCGGGAAGATCGACCTCGGACTCCAGTGACATCAATTGGTTCACCCTCTGAAGGGTAGGGCGCCAGGCCGGTCGGCTGACCCTCGATCAACAAAACTTCAACCCGTTCGGGGAAGAAAATATGACCGCCGGGCGCATAGCCATCTACTGAGATGGGTAAACTCGCACGCCTTTTGGGCCGAGCCGGGCACCACACCCCAGGGAGTGTGACGTTGACCACATGCACGTCACGACTCCGGTATCCATCCATCCTCTCCACGGATACCACGCAGTGCGCGGCGAACACGGGCGCGTTCATCTGCCGGACACACGCCCCGATAGTGTGCGCCCCGTGCGCTCCGACATCCCCGAGTTCCTCCGGACCACGCGGGCCTCGTACGACGCCGTCGCCGAGGCCTATGCCGCCGAGCACCCGGACAGTCTGGCCGGCAGACCGCTGGAGAGCGCGCTGCTCACGGTCTTCGTGGAGCTGGCCCGGGCGCGCGGGGGGTCCGGGCAGGCCCCGGTCGCGGACCTCGGCAGCGGTCCGGGACACGTGGCGGCCCGGCTGCACGCCCTCGGACTGCCGGTGTTCGGGGTCGACGTCTCGCCCCGCATGGTCGCCCTGGCCCGCCGGGCGCACCCGGAGCTGCGCTTCCACGTCGGTTCGATGACGGCCCTGGACCTGCCGGACCGGACGCTCGGGGGCATCGTCGCGCTGTACTCGATCATCCACGTCCCCGACGATCATCTGCCGTCGGTCTTCGCCGAGTTCCACCGCGTGCTGGTGCCGGGGGCGCCCGTGCTGCTCGCCTTCCAGTCCGGGGACGAGGACGGGCGCCTGCGGCTGACGGAGCGCTTCGGGCGGGAGATCTCGCTCGACTACCACTGGCGCACCCCTCAGGCGGTCGCCGAGCAGCTCACCGGGGCGGGCCTGGAGCTCTACGCCCGCGTCCTGCGCGAGCCCGAGGACGGGGAGCAGCGGCCCCGCGCCTTCCTCCTGGCCCGCAAGCCCTCTGTGCCGCCCGGGCCCGACACCGACCGCGCCGCCTGACCCGGCGTCTGTGCGACGCGGCGCGGCGGCGCCCCTGAGGGAGCCCACGCCACCCGCGGCAAGCGCGTCCGCGGCACCGGCCCGGCCGACCGGCCCGGCCCAAGAAGGCCGACGCCGCTCACGGGCGGGTCCAGAACGCCTGGCGACCAGCGAGTCCGAGCCCGCACCCCCCGGGGGACCGCTAACCCGCCACCGCCCCCGCGGCGCCCGCCGTGCCGGTGCGGCCGGTCGGGCCGGTCACGGCCGTGGAGCCCGTGAGGTTCACCGTCCCGGGAGAGCTCGCCGGGCCGAGCGGGCCCGGGGTGCCCGGGGTCGTCTCCGGCTCCGGCGGGTCCGGCGGCGGGGTCGTCGACAGGCGGTGGACGTCGCGGGCCGTTCCGGTCACGCCGGACAGGAAGCCCTGGGCCCGCGGGGAGGCGTTCCGGGTCAGCCACGCCGGGTCGATGTCGCAGACCGCGACGCGGACCTCGGTGCCGGACAGGGCGAGCGGCAGGGTGTGGACGACGGTGGAGGGGAAGCTGAGGATCGTCCGGCCGATGGGACCGCGGCGGGCGATCAGTTCGAGGGGGAGTTCGGGCCGGACGATCTCCAGGCCCGTCTCGACCGCCAGGCGGCGGAGCTTGTCCGTGCTCTCGCGGCGGTGGGCGAAGTAGCGCGTGGCGCCGTGGGTCCTGGCCAGGGCGCGGACGGCCTCCAGGTAGCGGTCGTCGTCCACCACGCCCGTCTCCACCAAGGACGTGCCCACCATGTCGGCGCCCTTGGTGATGCGCGGCGGTCCGAAGCGCTCCCGGGTCCAGGCGAAGGTGTTGGCGCCGACGGCGACGCCTGGCGGGGTCTCCTCCATCGGCATGGAGGAGAAGATCTCCACCCGCCGCTTGCCCCCGGGGGTCAGCCGGCGGCGGGCCGAGGAGGACACCGGCGCGAAGAGCAGGTCCCGCGGGCCGGGGCGGCCGCCCTTGCGGTGCCAGCGCACCAGGCGTTCGCCCCGGGCCAGCTGCCCGACGAACTCCATCGTCGCCGTGCCGTCGTCGACGACGACCAGGTCACGGGCGCGGGTGATGGTCAGCAGCAGCTGGACGTAGCGGGAGAAGGGGTCCCCCAGCACGATCCGGCGGGCCCTGCGGAGCAGGCCGGCCAGGCCGCCGATGGTCTGGAAGGGCGCGAGCGGGCCGCCGCGCGCCTCCTCCCAGCGGACCTCGTGCCCCTCGTCGCGGGCCAGGTCGGACATCCGCCGCAGCTGGCCGCGCGTCATCGGGTCGACGGGCGACAGCACCACGAGGGTGAGCCCCACGCCGGACGCGTGCGCGTGCGCCCACTCCAGCACGTTCAGCAGCTGTACCGGGCTCTCGACGAAGGCGAGAGTGTGGGGGCCGGCGTTCCCGGCGCGGGGGCTCATCGACGTACGACCGTCCCGTCGTAAGGGGGTTGTGGGGGGTGCTGCGCTCAGACGCCGACCGGCTCGCCCGCCGCGTCGGCGATCTCCGCCTCGGCGACCACGCCGGTGACGCGGCGCAGCTTCTTCATCGGACCGAGCTCGGACTCGTAGACCTTCTTGACGCCGTCGCCGAGGGAGGCCTCGATGGTGCGGATGTCGCGGACGAGGCGGGTCAGGCCCTGCGGCTCGACGGAGGCGGCCTGGTCCGAGCCCCACATGGCGCGGTCGAGGGTGATGTGGCGCTCGACGAAGGTGGCGCCGAGGGCGACCGCGGCGAGGGTGGTCTGCAGGCCGGTCTCGTGGCCGGAGTAGCCGATCGGGACGTTCGGGTACTCCTGCTGCAGGGTGTTGATCACGCGCAGGTTGAGCTCCTCGGCCTTGGCCGGGTAGGTCGACGTGGCGTGGCACATCAGGATGTTGTCCGAGCCGAGGACCTCCACCGCGTGGCGGATCTGCTTCGGCGTCGACATGCCGGTGGAGAGGATCACCGCGCGGCCGGTGGCGCGCAGGGCGCGCAGCAGCTCGTCGTCGGTGAGGGAGGCGGAGGCGACCTTGTGGGCGGGGACGTCGAACTTCTCCAGGAAGGCGACGGCCTCGGTGTCCCACGGGGAGGCGAACCAGTCGATGTTCTTCGACTTGCAGTAGTCGTCGATGGCGCGGTACTCGTCCTCACCGAACTCCACGCGGTGGCGGTAGTCGATGTAGGTCATCCGGCCCCAGGGGGTGTCGCGCTCGATGTCCCACTGGTCGCGCGGGGTGCAGATCTCCGGCGTGCGCTTCTGGAACTTGACGGCGTCGCAGCCGGCCTCGGCGGCGGCGTCGATCAGCTTGAAGGCGTTCTCCAGCTCGCCGTTGTGGTTGATGCCGATCTCACCGCAGACGTAGACCGGACGGCCCGGGCCGACCTCGCGCGAACCGAAGCGGCGGATACGGGAGTTGGTGCTCATGGCAGAGATGTCCTTACTTGGTGAGGGAATCGAGAGAGGGGCCGAGGATCCAGCTGGCGATCTCTCGGATCGCGCCGTCGCCGCCGGGGACGGTGGTGACCGCGCGTGCGGCGCCGCGCACGACGTCGTGGGCGCTCGCGACCGCCACGGGCCAGCCCACGAGGGCGAAGCACGGGAGGTCATTGACGTCGTTGCCGACGTAGAGCACGCGCTCCGGCGCGATGCCCTGCTCCTCGCACCACTGCTTCAGCGCGAGGTCCTTGCGGTCGATGCCGTGCAGCACCGGGAGCTTGAGCTTCCGGGCCCGGGCGGCGACCACAGGGTTCTGTTCCGTGGACAGGATCAGCATCTTCAGGCCGCTCCTGCGGAGGGCCGCGATGCCGAGTCCGTCCCCGCGGTGCACGGAGACGAACTCCCGTCCCTCGGAGTCGACGAGCACCCGGTCGTCGGTCTGGGTGCCGTCGAAGTCGAGGACGACCGCGTCGATGTCGTCGGCGGTCGGGAGGGCGCCGGGCCGGTCCGCGTCGAACAGCGGCGCGAGGGCCCGGGCGCGGGCGAGGTCGTGCGGGTCGTCGATCTCCAGCACGCGCGCCGGGTCGGTGCGGACCAGTTCGGTGCGGCCGAAGAAGCGGTGCTGGTGCTTGCGGAAGCCGGTCGCCTCCATGGCGTAGGCGGCGCCGGTCTCCAGCAGGTCCTGGGGGCGGTCCTGGCGGCGGGGCCGGAAGGACTTGTCGTGGTTGACGCCGTAGCCGCCGCCGACCTCGGCGTCGGACTCGGCGACGGAGCCGGCCGCGGCCTCGTCGTCGGCGTCACGCCAGATGAACCCGTGGAAGGGCGCGACGGTGACGGCGGTGTCGGCGCCGTTCTCGGCGATCGCGCCGGCCACCCCGTCGATGTCCTCGCGGACGATGAACGGGCTGGTGCACTGCACGAGCAGGACCACGTCCACCGGCGCCCCGTGCAGGGCCTCGTGGGCGTCCATGGCGTGCAGGACGGCGGCCTCGGAGGTGGCGGTGTCGCCGGCGATGGCGGCCGGGCGCAGCACGACCTCGGCGCCCGCCTCGCGGGCGGCGGCCGCGATGGCCTGGTCGTCGGTGGAGACCACGACGTCCGTCACGAGCCGCGCGGCGCGGCACTCGCGGACCGCCCGCGCCACCAGCGGGACGCCGCCGACGGGGAGGAGGTTCTTCGCGGGCACGCCCTTGGAGCCGCCGCGTGCGGGGATCACCGCGAGCACGCGGCGCACCGAGGCGCCTTGGCCCGCTTCCGGTTGGGACATGGGGTCTACTCCTTGGACAGGGGTCTCGGGGCGGCTCACAGCTCGCCCATCCGCCGGATGACGGGCGCCACGCGCTGCACGCCGTGCCGGTAGGCGCCGCGCGCCGCCCGGCGCACGATCTGCCGGACCGGTCCGGGCTCCTTGTCGGCGGCGGGCGCGCCGGGCAGCGGGGTGCCGTCCGGGCCGAGGTGGTGGCGGGCGAGGATCCCGGGCAGATAGCCGGGCGCGGTGACGGGGGTGTAGTACGGGGTCAGCGGGGGCAGGCCGCCGGGCCGGTCGAGCAGCTTGGCGATGCGTTCGCGGGCCGCGTCGAAGGCCGAGTCGTAGGAGCCGTCCGCCGCGACGCCCTGCCGGGAGACCCATTCCTCGTCGGGTACCGGCCGGTGTCCGGCGTCGAGCTGGTCCCAGGAGGCGAGGCAGCCGGAGCCGACGAAGTGGTGGTTGCCGAGCGACTCGCGGATGCCCAGGTCGGTCAGCACGACGGTGGGGATGCGCCGGTGCAGCGACTCCAGGGCGGCCGTGGAGCTGACCGTCACCAGCAGGTCGGTCCGGTCGAGGACCTCGCCCATGTTCCCGTACACGAGGCGGAAGTTGGCCGGCGGGTCGAGGCGCTGCACCAGCTTCTGGTACGGCAACTCCTCGATGTGGGTGGTGTGTTCGCCCGGCTTGGAGCGCAGCTTCAGCAGCACCTCGCGCTCGGGGTGCCTGCGGGCGTGCTCGACCAGCCGGTTCAGCAGGTACGTACGGTCCTTGCGGCTCTCGGGGACCGAGGGCTGGGCGGCGAAGACGACCGTGTAGGGGTCGTGCTCACCTTCGTAGGGCGCGCCGCCGAGGAACGGCAGGGCCACCTCCGTCACCGAGGAGGCGTCGGCGCCCACGCCGTCGTACACGGCCCGGAAACGGTCCGCGTCCTGGCGGGAGTTGGCGAGGACGAGGTCCGCGCCGTGCCGCAGCAGCAGGCCGTCGGCGAGCTTCTCGTAGACGACGCCGACGTATCCGGTGACGACGACCGGACGCGAGGAGCGGTCCTCCCAGACGCGCTTGAGGCCGTGCAGCATCGCCTGCACACCGCCGCCCACCAGGGACAGGACGAGGACGTCGTAGGACTCCTCGGCCATGGCGCGCAGGAACTCGACCGCGGTGACCTCCCGCAGGGAGTCCGCGCGCACGCCCACTTCCTGAAGCTGGCGCGGGGTGGGCGTCGCCCGGCCGCGCAGCAGGAATCCGTCGAGGAGGGGGCCGACTTGCGCGCCCTCGCGCGCTCCGGTTTCCATGGACGGTCCCGGGGCGATGCGGTGCGCGGTCAGCGCACCCCATTTCCATCGGGTGTCGGAGTCCGCGAGGACCGCGATGCGCGGGCGCTTCGGTGTACTTGCTGGCACGTCGAAGACGCTAGGAAGCGAATCCTAGGTATGGCGGAACCGGGACTCAACGAAAAGTTAACAACACCCCACCGAGAGCCGAACTGGCCTGCCGGAAAGCGGGAAGTACACGGGGTGCACCGTTCTGACACATTGAGTTCACCCGGTGTACGACCATCGGAAAGTTCCGCTGCCGGGCGGCCTCCTAACGTTTTGCGGGTGCCTAAGCTTTCCGTGATCGTGCCGTTCTACAACGTGCAGCAATATGCCCCGGACACCCTCAGAAGCCTTCGGTTGAACGCCGACCGCGATTTCGAGTTCATCCTGGTCGACGACCATTCGAAGGACGAAACGCCGGCCATTCTCGAACGTGCGGCCGAGGACCTTTCGGACGTCGCGCAGGTGCGTTACATCCGACACGAGCAGAACGGCGGGCTCGCCACGGCCCGCAACACCGGCCTGGACGCGGCACAGGGCGAGTACCTGACGTTCCTGGACGGCGACGACTGGCTCGCCCCCGGTTACCTCACCGAACTGGTGTCCGCGATGGACCGGTTGGGCTGCGACTTCGTGCGCACCGACCATGTGCAGGCCACCGCCCGCGCCCGCTCGGTGCACCGGGTCCCGGTCGGCCGCCGCTGGGAGGCCTTCGACCCGCGTGAGGCGATCCTCCCGGCGCACCGCTCCACCTCGGTGGACTACGCCTACGCCTGGGCCGGCGCCTACCACCGCCGCCTCGTCGACAAGGGCGTGCTCCACTTCACCGACGGGCTGCGCACGGCCGAGGACCGGCCGTGGATCTGGAAGCTGCACCGCGAGGCGGAGTCGTTCGCCGTGGTCAGTCTGCTGGGCGTGTTCTACCGGCGCGGGGTGGCCTCGTCCCTGACTCAGATCGGCGATGTCCGCCAGCTCGACTTCATCCGCGCCTTCGACCAGGTGATCGAGGAGACGGCCGCGGACCGCGAGGCCGACCGGCTGCTGCCCAAGGCGGTGCGAACCTACTGCGCGATCATCGCCCACCACCTCTCCAACGAAGACAGGTTCGAGCCGGCCGTGGCGAGGCAGCTGCGGTCGATGAGCGCGGCGGCCATCAAGCGCATGCCGCAGGACGCGCTCGGTGACGCACTGGAGGCCATGGACATGGACCGAGCGTCCAAGCTGCGGCGGCTGCGACGCCGGGCGACCACGACGGGAGCGGCCGCCTGATGCCCGGGACCACACAGATCTTCTGCGCCTCGACGCTGTACGGCGTCGCCACCCTGGCGGCCGCGATCGACTCGGATCTCTTCGAGGAGCCGGACCGCCGGATCCTGCTGGTGTTCAACAACTCCACGACCCCGGAGACCACCCCGGCCCTCGACGAGATGCCGGGCTTCGAGCCGCTGCGCTCCCACTTCGACGACGTCCTGTCCTGGAACGAGGCCATCCGCCCCTTCCACCCCGGGGCCTGGACGCCGCGCTCGGACGACATCCCGCTCTTCGAGCGCTACCTGCGGATGCTGTGGGGCCTCGGCGACGACCGCGTCAGCCTGGTCCTGGAGTCCATCCAGGTCACGCCCGCGCTCACGGTGGCCCAGCTGTTCACCGACGCCCCCATCGACGTCTACGCCGACGGGCTGATGAGCTACGGCCCCACGCGCAACAAGCTCGACCCGCTGGTCGGCACCCGCGTGCGGCGGCTGCTCCACCTGGACCTGGTGCCGGGGCTCACGCCGATGCTGCTGACCGAGTTCGGCGTGCCGGCGCACCTGGTGCCGACGCCCGCGTTCCTGAAGGTGCTGGGCGAGGTCACCGAGACCGTGCCCGAACTGCCCGAGCTGCCCGGCGACTCGGCGCTGCTGCTCGGCCAGTACCTGTCGGCGCTGAACATCCTCTCCCCCGAGGAGGAAGAGGACCTGCACGTGCGGATGATGCGGGGCGCCGTCGCCCGCGGCCACCGCACGGTCGTCTTCAAGCCGCACCCGACCGCTCCGGCCCGTTACAGCCGCGCCCTGGAGACCGAGGCCGAGAAGCTCGGCGTGGACCTCACGGTGCTGGACACGCCCGTCCTCGCCGAGGCGCTCTTCGACCGCACCCGGCCCGCCCTGGTCGTCGGCTGCTTCTCCACCGCGCTGTTCACGGCCTCCGCGTTCTACGACCTGCCGGCCGCGCGCATCGGTACCGACCTGCTGCTGGAGCGGCTGACGCCCTACCAGAACAGCAACCGCGTCCCCACCACCCTGGCGGACGCGCTGCTGCCCGGTCTGGAGAGCGACGACGACGGTGACGTCCTGCCGGCCGAGCGGCTGCCCGACCTGGTCACCGCCGTCGGTTTCACCATGCAGCCGCAGATCTATCCGGATCTGCGGGCGCAGGCGGAGCAGTTCCTCTCCAGCCATCTGGGGCCGCGCACCCGGCGCTACTTCAAGAAGCGCCGCCTCACCGCGCTGGGACTTCCCGGCGGCATTCCGCAGCGGCTGGCGTTCCTGCCGCGCAATTCCACGGCACGCCGGGTGGTCCGGCGGGCGCGGGCGCTGCGCAAGGCGGTACGCCGCTGAAAAGCGGTCCGCGCGGCGGACCGCTTCGGCAACATCCAGATGAACCCGCGGGGACCGGCAGGCGAAGCCTGTTGCCATCGAACGTAATTGCGTCAATTCACGTCCTAGGGTGACAGGCGCCCTGCCCGCCCACAGGCGGCTCAGGAAAAGGACATACGAGCCACACAGAGGTTTTCAGCGTGACCGAGACGGTCGTCAGCACCCGCAAGCCCCAGCCCGGTGTCGCCGTGCTGGTCGAACCACCGGGCGCCCCGACCGTCCCGCGGCGCCGCCAGGCCTCCGGCGGGCGGCTGCGCGCCCTCGACGGCCTGCGGCTGGTGGCCGCGCTGATGGTCGCGGCCTACCACTACGGCGGACGCGACGGCGAGGTCGCCGAGGCCTGGGGCTCCTCGCCGAAGCTCCAGTTCCCCACGCTGCACGAGTTCTTCGCCTACGGCTGCCTCGGCGTCCAGGTGTTCTTCGTGATCAGCGGGTTCGTGATCTGCATGAGCGGCTGGGGCCGGCCGCTGAAGTCGTTCTTCGCCTCCCGCGCCTCCCGGCTGCTGCCCGCCTACTGGGTGGCGGTCGTCATCGTCACGGCCGTGTTCGCGCTGCCGATGGTGGCCTACAAGGCGGTCTCGCCGAGCGACGCCCTGGTGAACCTGACCATGCTGCAGATGCCGCTCGGCGTGGACCGGGTGCTCGGCGTGTGCTGGACGCTGTGGGCGGAGATCCGCTTCTACGCCCTGTTCGCGCTGTGCGTCGTACTGCCCGGGGCGAACCGCCGCCGGGTGATCATGTTCTGCGCGGGCTGGCTGCTCGCGGCGGTGATCGCCGAGAACGCGAACATGCCGCTGCTCGACATCGTACTGATGCCCGAGTACGCCCCCTTCTTCATCGGCGGTGTCGGCCTCTACCTCGTCCACCTCGACCGGCGGGACGCCTACGGGTGGGGCATCGTGGCCGTGAGCTGGCTGATCGGGCAGCACTACGCGGTGCAGAGCCTGTGGCACGCGCCCGACGCGGGCGGCTTCTCGTACCGCTCCGCCACCGGCATCATCCTCGTCGTCACCTTCGGATTCGTGGCGGTCGCGGCGATCGCGCTGGGCTGGCTGCGCTGGGCGAACTGGCGCTGGCTGACGGTGGCGGGGGCGCTGACGTATCCGTTCTACCTCGTCCACGAACACCTCGGCTGGGTGGTGATCCACGCCCTGCACCGCGGCCTCGGTCTGCCATCGGCGGCGACTTTCGCCCTGACGGCGGCGTCAATGCTGCTGCTGGCGTGGCTGCTGAACAAATATGTGGAGAATCCGCTGACGCCACGCCTGCGGGCCGCACTGGCCAAGGCCCGCTGAGCTGTTCACGGGACGTTCAACCCATCGTCGGTTTGGGCAACGCTCACAGAGAAGGCTCGTCTCATGACCAACGCACAAGCGACCGACAAGCACCCCGGCGAACTCGCCGACGTCCCGGGCTGGTTCCCGCCGCTGGACCAGATGCTGTTCACCTGGTTCCTGGAGCAGCAGAAGAAGCAGGGAATGCAGGGCGACCTGCTGGAACTCGGCGTCTACATGGGCAAGAGCGCCATCCTGCTCGGCCACCATCTCCAGGACGGCGAGAAGTTCACGGTCTGCGACCTGTTCGAGGGCGATGCCCCGGACGGGGCCAACCAGGCGGAGTCGCAGAAGTCGTACGCCTCACTGACCCGGCAGGCCTTCGAGCGGAACTACCTCTCCTTCCACGACACCCTGCCGACGGTGATCGCGGGCCCCAGCTCCCTGGTGGCCGGCAAGGTGGCCCCCGACAGCTGCCGCTTCGTCCACATCGACGCCTCGCACCTGTACGAGCACGTGCACGGCGACATCGGCGCGGCCCACGACATCCTGCTGCCCGACGGCATCGTGGTCCTCGACGACTTCCGCTCCGAGCACACCCCGGGCGTCTCCGTCGCCGCCTGGGAGGCCGTCCTCAACCGCGGTCTGCGCCCGATCTGCCTCAGCACGCAGAAGCTGTACGCCACCTGGGGCGACCCCGAGCCGATCCAGGAGGAACTGCTCGCCATGCTCCGGCAGCGCTCGGACTGCGGGCTGAGCGTGCAGCAGGCGGCCGGACACACGCTGGTCAGGGCCCGCTCCCGGGGCATGAAGCCGCCGTCGTTCCCGCCCTCCCGGCACTACGTGGAGCCCGCGCCGGCGCCGGCCCCCGCCCCCACGCCCGCCGAGTCCCGCGCGGCGCGCCCGGCCCGGCCCGCCCCCTCCCGGGCCCGCCGGCTCGTCAAGGACCTGCTGCCGCCCGTGGTCACCCGGGCGGTACGACGGGCCCGCGCGAAGCGGGCCTGACCCCGCGCTACGCGCTCGTCAGCGACAGCTTCACCGCGAAGCCCAGGAACAGCGCGCCCGCCGCCGAGGTGGCCCCCGCCGACAGGCGCCTGCGGCGGCGGAAGGCGGCGGCCAGCTTCGTGCCGCCGAATATCAGCGCGCTGAGGTACAGCACGCTGGCGACCTGGGCGAGGGCGCCGAGGACGACGAAGGACAGGGCCGGATAGGCGTACCCGGGGTCCACGAACTGCACGAAGAAGGCGACGAAGAAGAGGATCGCCTTGGGGTTGAACAGGCTGACGACGAAGGCGCGCCGGAAGGGCCGCTCCTCGGCGGGCGCGGGAGCCTCATCGCCGGCGGACCGCTCCGCGCGCGTGCGCCACATGCCCCACGCGGCCCGCAGCATGCCGAGGGCCAGCCACGTCAGATAGCCGGCCCCGGCGTACTTGACGATCCCGAACAGCACGGCGTTCGCCTGCAGCAGCGAGGCGACCCCGGCCGCGGAGAGCGTCATCAGCACCGCGTCCCCGCACCAGACTCCGGCGGCGGCGGTGTACCCGGCGCGCACGCCCCGGCGGGCGGCCACGGACAGCACGTACAGCGAGTTGGGACCGGGCAGCAGGATGATCAGGACGAGGCCCGCCAGGTAGGTGGGCAGATCGATGACACCGAACATGCGAAGGAGTGTCGCACGGAGGTCTGACACCCGCACCGGGCTCCCCGCCCCGGCCTCGGGTCAGAAGGCGTCCGAGGGCACGTACGTCCCCCACACCCCGCGCAGCGCGTCGCAGACCTCGCCCACCGTCGCCCGGGCCCTGAGCGCCTCCTTCATCGGGTACAGCACGTTGTCCTCGCCCTCGGCGGCCTTCCGCAGGGCCGCGAGGGCCGCGTCCACCGCCGGCCGGTCGCGCTCCGCGCGCAGCGCGGCCAGGCGCTCGGCCTGCCGGGCCTCGATGGCGGGGTCGACCCGCAGGGGCTCGTACGGCTCCTCCTCGTCGAGCCGGAAGCGGTTGACGCCGACCACGACCCGCTCGCCGGAGTCGGTCTCCCGCGCGATGCGATAGGCGCTGCGCTCGATCTCGTCCTTCTGGAAGCCGTGCTCGATGGCGCCGACCGCGCCGCCCAGCTCCTCGACCCTGGTCATCAGCTCGACGGCCGCGGCCTCCACGTCGTCCGTCATCCTCTCGACGGCGTAGGAGCCCGCGAACGGGTCCACCGTGGCCGTCACGTCCGTCTCGTGCGCCAGGACCTGCTGGGTGCGCAGCGCCAGCCGGGCGCTCTTGTCGGTCGGCAGGGCGATGGCCTCGTCGAAGGAGTTCGTGTGCAGGGACTGGGTGCCGCCCAGGACCGCGGCGAGGCCCTGCACCGCCACACGCACCAGGTTCACCTCCGGCTGCTGGGCCGTCAGCTGCACCCCGGCCGTCTGCGTGTGGAAGCGCAGCATCAGCGACTTGGGGTTCCGCGCGCCGAACTCCTCCTTCATCACCCGTGCCCAGATCCGGCGCGCCGCGCGGAACTTGGCGACCTCCTCCAGGATCGTCGTACGGGCCACGAAGAAGAAGGACAGGCGCGGGGCGAAGTCGTCCACGTCCATGCCGGCCGCGACCGCGGTGCGCACGTACTCGACGCCGTCGGCCAGCGTGAACGCGATCTCCTGCGCCGGGGACGCGCCCGCCTCGGCCATGTGGTAGCCGGAGATCGAGATCGTGTTCCACCTCGGGATCTCGGCCCGGCAGTACTGGAAGATGTCGGCGGTCAGGCGCAGCGAGGGCTTCGGCGGGAAGATGTACGTGCCGCGGGCGATGTACTCCTTGAGCACGTCGTTCTGGATGGTGCCCGTCAGCTTGTCGGCGCTGACGCCTTGCTCCTCCGCCACCAGTTGGTACAGGAGCAGCAGCAGCGCCGCCGGGGCGTTGATCGTCATCGACGTGGAGACCTGGTCCAGCGGGATGCCGTCGAACAGCACGCGCATGTCGTCGATCGAGTCGACGGCGACGCCCACCTTGCCGACCTCGCCGTGCGCGAGCGGGGCGTCGGAGTCGTGGCCCATCTGGGTGGGCAGGTCGAAGGCGACGGACAGGCCCGTCGTGCCGTGGGCGATCAGCTGCCGGTAGCGGGCGTTGGACTCGGCCGCCGTACCGAAACCGGCGTACTGGCGCATCGTCCACGGACGGCCGGTGTACATGGTCGGGTAGACGCCCCGGGTGAAGGGATACGCCCCCGGCTCCCCCAGCTTCTCCGCCGGATCCCAGCCCGCGAGGGCCTCCGGCCCGTAGACCGGCTCGATCGGCAGCCCCGACTCCGACTCTCGCGCCATCGTGATGCCTCCCGCA
Organism: Streptomyces olindensis; assembly: GCF_040645895.1. Taxonomy (NCBI): domain Bacteria; kingdom Bacillati; phylum Actinomycetota; class Actinomycetes; order Kitasatosporales; family Streptomycetaceae; genus Streptomyces; species Streptomyces olindensis. The sequence continues at coordinate 70,192 of NZ_JBEYZD010000002.1, forward strand.
GCAGTGTCCTGGCTCACCACCATGCCCCCTGGTTCGCGACCGGTCACGCCCGGGGAACATCTCAGGTGACATCCGGGCACGCCGGTGAGACGACGGGGGGTCGTGTGCGTACCAGGGGCATGGGGAGAGCGATCGGGGTGGCGGCCGCCGCACTGGCCGTGGTGACCGGCTGTACCGTGCAGGCCCCCGACGGCGACGGGAAGCGCCGGTCGCCGGTGCACATCGAGATCCCCGACGGCACCCCGTCCCCGGCCCGCACGCCGGGCGGCGACGGCGCCGGCGGCGGTGGCGGACCGGGCAGCACCGCGCCCGCTCCGACCGGTGACGACCGGCCCCGGGCCGCGCCTCGCGTGCTGTGGTCCCGCGGCGACACCGGCCGCGACGTCCGCGAACTCCAGGCCCGGCTGCGGCAGGTCGCCTGGCTGTTCGACGGGCCGACCGGGACGTACGACGAGTCGACGCAGAAGGCGGTCAGCGGCTTCCAGGGCAAGCGCGGGCTGCCGCGCACCGGGAAGACCGACACCGTCACCTGGCAGCGGCTGCTGGGGATGACGCGCGAGCCGGGCAAGTGGGACCTGTATCTGATGGGCGGGCAGCCGGCCGACCCGCCGGACCCGCGCTGCGCGACCGGCCGGGTGCTGTGCGTCGACAAGACCAGCAGGACGCTGCGCTGGATGGTCGACGGGCGGACCCTGTCGACGATGGCGGTCCGCTTCGGCTCCGCGTACACGCCGACCCGGGAGGGTGTCTTCTCCGTCTACTGGAAGTCCCGCGACCACGTGTCGACGCTCTACGACTCCCCCATGCCCTACGCGATGTTCTTCAGCGGCGGCCAGGCCGTGCACTACTCGGCGGACTTCGCCGCCCGGGGCTACGCGGGCGCCTCGCACGGCTGCGTCAACGTACGGGACGAGGCGGCGATCGCCGGTCTCTTCGCGCAGGTGCGCAACGGCGACAAGGTCGTCGTGTCCCGGTGAGCGTGCCTGTACCGGCGAGGAGGGGAGGGAGTGGGGCGCGGGCGGGACCGGGGGAACGTGTCCCGCCCGCGCTCAGTGCACGAGCCGTAGGTACGGGGGGAACCCCGGCTCCGTGCGACGGCCGATGACCAGTCGGCTCACTCATTACTGCGCCGGGGCGGCCGAAAACGTCACACCCTCGCCGAAGAGATTTTCAGGGAGGACGAAACCGCAGGTCGGAGGGGTGCGAGCGCTCGCGTCGACCGGCCGCGGTCCCCGTCGTCCGCACCGCCGTCCTGCTGCCCGGCCCGCTCGCCGTGCTTGTCCCCGGGCCGGTCGCCGTGCTTGTCCCCGGGCCGGTCGCCGTGCTTGTGCCCGGGCCGGTCCTGCGTCCCGCCCTGCTCGCGGCCCCGCTTGCCGCCCTGCCCGGGCTCCTGTCCCGGGCCGCCGTCCCGGAACTTGTGGCCGCCCTTGTCCTGACGCCGGTCGTTCCGCTCCCCGGAGCGGGGGTCGGCCTCGGACAGGACGCGCTCGCAGTACCGCCACACGCGGGTGCCGCCCGCCGCGTCCCGCAGGGCGCGCCTGCGGTCGGCGTCCAGCCGCTTGCCGTCACGGAGGTCGCGGCAGGCGGCGGCGAGATCCCGGCGGCTGTCGCCGGAGCGGCCCTTCTTGTCGCCGGAGCCGGGCTTCGAGTCCGCGTCGTCGCGCGCCTCGCCCCGCCCGGAACCCGCGGAACCCCCGGAGCCGCCGGCGCCGCCGGCCGAGGTGCCGTCCCGCGTGCCGTCGTCGGGGGTCGCGCCGCCCTGCGGCGGCTCGCTCGGCGAGGGCGACACCAGCGGGCGCTCGTACGGAGTGACCCCGGCCGAGACGGAGGCGCCCGGGTGGGGCTCCTCGCCGCCGAACGGTGTCCTCAGCACTCCGGTTCCGGCCGCGACGGCGACACCGCCGACCATGCCGACGGCCAGCACCGCGGCCAGCGCGAGGCGCGCGGGGCGAGCCCAGCGGGGCCGCCGGACATCGCCGGAGCCGGGGTCACCCGGGGCGCCGATGCGGACCAGTCCGGTGTCGGCTACCTCGCCGGAAGCCTGTCCTCCGCCGGCCGCGGGGGTCGCACCGGCGTCGGCGCGTTCCGCGCGCGCCTTGCGGAAAGCGGCCATCGCCGCAGCTTCACCGGGGAGTTCCTCGCTGGTCAGCGGGGGTGGGCCGGACAGCGCGCCGAGTGTCCTGGCGAGGCGTTCGGCCTCGCCCCGGTGGGCGCCGTCGACAGCTTCCGGTGGCTCTCCGCTCAGCAAACGCTCCGCCGTTTCGCGGTCCAGCCACCTGTACTGCTCGTCGGCCATCACACATCCTTCTGCGTCCGCGCAACGCTGTGCGTCACACCTGCGGACGTCACCGCACCGCCGCGCGGTTCTCGCTGGGGCGGCAGGGCGTCGAGCACCCCGGCCGATTCCGGATCGGCCTGTGGATTGTCGCCCAGCAGCTCGGCGAGCCGCTTCAGGCCCCGGTGCGCCGCCGTGCGGACCGCGCCCGGCCGCTTGCCCAGCGTCTCGGCGGCCGTCTTCGCGTCGAGGCCCACGACCACGCGCAGCACGACCGCCTCCGCCTGGTCCTGCGGCAGCCGGGAGATCAGGGAGAACGTGCCGTCGGTGGCGAGCGCCTCGATGGCCTCGCCGGCGGTGTCGGACTCGGCGGCCCGGCCGGTCAGTTCGGTCTCGTCACCGCCGATCGCGGGCCGGCGTCCGCGCATGCGTATCTGGTCCAGCGCGCGGTTGCGGGCTATGCGGGCGGCCCAGCCGCGGAAGCGGTCCGCGTCGCCGGTGAACCGCTCCAGGTCACGGGCTATCTGCAGCCAGGCCTCGGACGTCACGTCCTCGGCGTCGGGGTCGCCGACCAGCGTCCGTACGTATCCGAGCAGCCGCGGGTGCACGGTCCGGTACACAGTCCGGAACGCGGTCTCATCTCCGTCCTGTGCCGCACGCACCGCGGCGGTCAGCTCCGCGTCGTCCCCCAGCACCGCGCGCCCTTCTGCGCCTAAGCCGGCGCCGCTCTCGCGGACCGGGTTCTCGCCGTAGTGGTTGCTCAATTGGTGGTTGCGGTTTCACAAGGCCGCAGGTGGTTGCGGTGGTCTTGCCGCCTCCGCTGTTGGCGCGAATGGCACGTTACGACCTGAAACCACTCCCCGTCCATGTCCGCCCGAGATGCAACTAAGCCGTGACACGGGTGGGTGTGACAGAAAACGCACCCGAGGCGCTGTAGGAAGTACGGGCCGCCGCGCGGCCCGTGCCGCGCGACGGCCGGGGCCTCTCCTGTGGGGGGTGGCGGCCCCGGCCGTTGCCATGGCGGGGCCGAACGGCACGTGCCGGGAGCGGCAGCGGAACGGGCCCCAGGCAGACGCGGAGTCTCTCCGAAGCCCACTGCGGAGACGCAGTCTCTCTGAAGCCCGCTGCGGACACGCAGTCTCTCCGAAGCCCGCTGCGGAGCGTTCCCGTGACCCGGTGCCGGAGTCGGTTACTGGCGACGGCCGTTGGGCTGGACGGGCTTGTCCTGGCTCCCGGACGAACCGGATGAACCAGAAGAACCAGACGAACCGGATGACGACCCGGACGACGAGCCGCTGTCGGCAGCGCCGCCCCCGCCGCTCCGGTCGGTGCCCGAGCCGGTGTCCGCGTTGCCGGAGCCGTTTCCCGCGCTGCCCGCGCCGGTGTCGCCGTTGCCGGAGCGGCTGCCGGAGCCGTTGCCCGCGCCGCCGGAGCCCGGGGCGTCCGTGCCCTTGCCGCTCCGGGCGGTGCCGCCGGGCTTCTCCTCGGAGCGGGCCAGCTGCTCGGCGCAGTACGCCGTGACGTTCCTCTCACCGCCCGCGGCCTCGACGAGGCGCTTCCAGGCGGTCGCCTCCATGGCCTTGCCCCGGCCGTCGACCTGCTCGTAGGCACGGCACCGGGCCTCGGTGTCCTGGGCGGGCGCGGGGCGGTCCGGGCGCGCGGAGGCGGAGCCGGACGGGCTGTCGCCGGGCTCGCCCGACGTGGCGCCGGGGGCGCTGGTGGAGGCGGGCGTGCGGCCGCGGTCGTCGGCACCGTCCGTGGATCCCGCCGAGCCGATCGCCGCGACGGCGACACCGCCCAGCGTGAGGCTGGCGAGCAGCACGGAGAGCGTGGCCTTCAGCGAACGCCCCGGATGCCGCCGCTCGCGGGGCCGCCAGTCGTCCCGGCGGCGGGTACGGACCCGGTGCGGGCCGGCGTCCCGGGCGGCCCGGAACGCGGCCACGGCCCGCTGCTCGGCCTCCGCGTCGATCCCGTCCCGGATGAGGGCGGCGGCGAGCAGCGTCTCCAGCTCGGCGTCGTCCAGGAGGTGCCGGGAGCCGACGAGGCCCGGGCCGTCGAGGCCGTGCGCGCCGGAGCCGTGCGCGCCGAGGCGGCCGGACGGCCGGCCGCCGGCATCGTGTGCCGCCCGGTCGCCGTACGCGGAACCGCCGGGGTGCACACGCCGACGGCCGGGAAACCCGCCGTCGCTCTGATGTTCACCCATGTCCGGTTCCGTCCCTGCTCGATCCACACGCTCCGCTTGGCCCGCCGTGTTCCCACGACCGGGCCGGTCGGCCCGGCGTTCCGGGGCCGATCCATACGTTCCGCTCGCCCGCTCTGTTCAGGGCACCGGGCCGGGGCTGTCCGCCCGGCCCGCCGGCGTCGTTCATTTCGACTCCCCCAGCGTCCGTGGAGCCTCATCCGTCACACCTTCGGCGTCCAACTGGGCGGCGAGGCGCTTCAGTCCCCGGTACGCGGCCGTCCGCACGGCCCCCGGCCGCTTGCCGAGGACGCGGGCGGCGGCGGGTCCGTCGAGGCCCACCACGACCCGGAGGAGCACGGCCTCGGCCTGGTCCTGCGGCAGACCGCCGACCAGCCGGAGGGCGTGCTCGGTGGAGATGGCCTCCAGGGCCTGGTCGTGCGTGCTGTGCGGCCCGGGCAGGTCCAGGACGTCCTGCTCCAGCGTGGCGGGCCTAGGCCGTACCCGCTGGCGGCGCAGGTGGTCCAGGGCCCGGTGCCGGGCGATGGTCGCCGTCCAGCCGCGGAACCCGGCGCCGTCGCCCTTGAACCGCCCGAGGTCCCGGGCGATCTCCAGCCAGGCGTCGGAGGCCACGTCCTCCGCGTCCTCGCCGACCAGTCCGCGCAGGTAGCCCAGCAGCCCGGGCTGCACGATCCGGTAGGCGACCGCGAAGGCCGCCTCGTCACCGTTCTGGGCCCGCGCGACGGCCGCGCCCAGTTCCCCGTCGTGCGCCTGCACGCGCCGGGGTGCGCCTCCCTGGCCCAAGAACCGTCCTAGTCCGTACCGAGTGCGCGGCGGACCGCCCGGCCGGAACACCCCGGATGCCCGGAATGCCCTGCCCGATGCGCTCACACCGCAGGGGACGCGTCCGTGCACGTCCTCCACGGTCATCAGCGCCACGCCGCGGAGAAGTGTCACAGCGGGGCGGAATGCCACGGCCGCGTGACGTCTGGCCATAGCTGTGCGCTGGGTGAATGGCACCTGTGTGACACCAGGTGCGCATGTGTCCATATCTAGGGGTGGGGTCTTGAGTCCTCGGAGCACGCGCGCGTACAAACCGCTCAGTCTGAAGAGACGGGCGTGGCTGACGGTCGGTGCCGTCGTCCTGAGCGGAGCGGGGGTCGTCACGTACGCGATGGCCGATCCGCCGGGCGGCTCCGGCGGCCCGGCGCAGAGCCGCGAGCCGTCCGTCCACACGGTGAAGCTCAAGGACAAGGGCGCCGGGCGCAAGGGCCTGGCCAAGCAGGACACGGACCGGTTCAGCGCGGTGCTGGTGACCTGGGACGACCCCGACTCCCGGGTCCGGGGCACGGCCGAGGTGCGGACCAGGGACCTGGAGAGCCGGCGGTGGTCCGGCTGGCAGAAACTGTCGGCCGAGCCGAGCCAGGCCGACGGCGCCGAGGGCGAGCGGGCCGCACTGCGCGGTGGCACCGAGTCCCTGTGGACCGGCGACGCGGACGGCGTCGAGGTGCGCGTCGTGCACGCGGACGGCACCGAGGCGGGCGGTCAGCCCGCCGGCATGGACGTGAAGCTGCTCGACCCGGGCACCGACCCGAAGGACGGCATCCGGCCCGCGGCGTACGCCGAGGAGACCCCGGCCCCGACGACCGAGCCGACGGTCCCCACCGAGACCCCGGGCGACACCGCCACCGCGACCGGGACGACCGCCCCGAGCGACACGGCCACGCCGACCGGCACGCCCGGCGACACGGCGTCCCCGTCGCCCTCCACGTCGGCGTCCGCCTCCCCGTCCCCGACGGCCTCCCCCTCCCCGACCTCCACGGTCCCCGCGCCCCGCCCCTCCACCGTCGTCAAGCCGCCGGTGATCACGCAGGCCGAGTGGGGCGCCTCCACGGACTACGACGGCACTCCCGCCTACGGCACCGAGATCAAGGCCGCCGTCGTCCACCACACCGGCATGGACAGCGACAACACCCTGTCCTGCGCCCAGTCCCGCGCCCGGATGCGCTCCATCCAGCAGGAGCACTTCGCCCGCGGCTACTACGACATCGGCTACAACTTCGTCGTCGACCGCTGCGGCCAGATCTTCGAGGGCCGCAGCGGCGGCATGGACCTGCCGGTCACCGGCGCCCACGACGTCGGCTTCAACACCGACACCGTCGGCATCTCGTACCTCGGCAACTTCGAGAAGGCCAGGCCGAGCCGCGCCGCGCTCGACGCGATCTCCCGGCTCGTCGCCTGGAAGTTCGGGATGTACGGCATCGACCCGACCGGCAAGGTGACGCTCACCTCCGGCAGCGCGGCCGGGCAGGACGGCAACAAGGTCGCCAAGGGCACCTCGATCACGCTGCCCCGCGTCTTCGGCCACCGCGACACCAACGCGACCGCCTGCCCCGGCGCGAACCTCTACTCCCAGCTCTCCCGGATCGCCCAGGTCGCCAAGACCCCGGGCATCTCGCACGCCCTGGCCACCTCCGACTACGACCGGGACGGCGTCACCGACCTGGTCGCGGGCACGCCCAAGGCCCTCGGCGGCGGCACCGTCACCGTCGTCCCGGGCGGCGTCGACGGCCCGGTCACGTCCGCCAAGGTGACGCTCGGCCAGAACAGCCCCGGCGTGCCCGGCTCGAACGAGTCCGGTGACGCCTTCGGCACCGCCACCGCCTGGGGCGACGTCAACGGCGACGGCTACGCCGACCTCGCGATCGGCGCGCCCGGCGAGGACGACACCAGCGGCCACGCCGACCGCGGCTCCGTCACGGTGATGTACGGCCCCGCCCTCGACACCGGCTTCTCCTACGCCACGTCAGGGGTCACGTCGACGGGCGCCAGGCTCGGTTCCACGGTCGCCGTCGGCGACTTCAACGGCGACGGCAAGGCGGACGTCTTCTCCGCCGGCACCGGCAAGGGCGGCAACTGGAACGCCCGGCTGACCGGCGGCGCCACCAAGTACGGCACGCTCACCACGGCCACGGGCGCCGTCTCCTACCTCGACGCGGCGACCGGCGACTTCAACCGGGACGGCTACGCGGACATCGCCCTCAACTACCGCGACACCGGCGGCATCGGCCGCGTGGTCCGCTTCGCGGGCTCGGCGACGGGCCTGAGCAAGGTGGGCGTCATCTCCGTCAAGGGCGGCCGGTCCCTCGCGGCCGGGGACGTCAACGGCAACGGCTACGACGACATCGTCATCGGCCAGCCGGTCGCCTCCGAGTCGGGCGGGAAGTCCGGCGGCCAGATCACCCTGGTCCCCGGCACGTCCACCGGCTTCACCACCACCGGCATGACCGTGATCCACCAGGACACGGCGTACGTGCCGGGCGGCAACGAGTCCGGTGACGCCCTCGGCACCTCCGTCGCGGTCGGCGACTACAACGCCGACGGCTACGCGGACGCCCTCGCGGGCGCCCCGGGCGAGGACCTGACCCGGGACGGTGTGAACCGTGCCGACGCGGGCAACGCGATCCTCGTCAAGGGCTCCGCCTCCGGCCTGACCGGCTCCGGCTCGACCGGTATCTCGCAGGACACGTCCGGCATCCCGGGCTCCACGGAGACCGGCGACCGCTTCGGCTCGTCCGTGTCACTGACGGACCTGTCCGGCTACGGCCGGGCGGACCTCACCTTCGGAGCCGACGGCGAGGACGGGGGCGACGGCATCCTGCTGCACCTGCCGAGCAACAGCACCGGCCTCGGTTACGCCGACTCCGTCATCTTCAGCAAGACCACGCTGGGCACGCCGACGGACGCCCGGCTGGGCCAGACGCTGACGCCGTGACACCTCGCCGGTCCGCTTGAGAACCAGTGAGAGCAGGGGTCCCGTGCACCGCACGGGGCCCCTTCCCTTTTCGGGCGTGGCCGTCCTCCGTTCGCCGGATTTCTCCGGGCGGGCGAACGCCACGACCCGGCGGGCGGGAAGGACCATCCCGACATCACGCCGCCCCGCAGGCGGACCGGAGACGAGCCCGAGTGGACCGGAGACGAGCCCGAATGACACGCCATCTGCTGCGCACCGCCGTCGCCACGGCCCTGGCCCTCGGCGCCCTCGGCCCGGCCGGACCGGCCCTGGCCTCCCCCTCCTCGGACGGGGTGCACACCGTCCGGGTGCCGGGCGGCGATCCGCACGAGCGGTCCCTCGCACCGCGCACCACCGAGCCGTTCAGCATGCTCGGCATCACCTGGGACGACCCGGACGCGGCCCTCGACGGCACCGCCCAGGTGCGCACCCGCTCCCGCGAGAGCGGCGCGTGGAGCCCGTGGCGCGCCCTGGACACCGACGTGCGGACGCCCGAGACCGGCCCCGACCGCGACGGCGCCTCGGTGCGCGGCGGCACCCAGCCGCTGTGGGCCGGGCCCTCGGACGGCGTCCAGGTGAGCGTCTCGGGCTCCCGGCTGCCCGCGGGGCTGCGCGTCGAACTGGTCGACCCCGAGGGCGGGGCGGAGGCCGTGCACACCGCCGTCGTCGAGCCGGACCTCGTCGAACCGGACGTCCCGCCGGCCGTCGTCGGCCCGGCCGCCGGAGCGCCCTCGGCCGAGCGCCCCGCCATGACGCCGCGCTCCGCCTGGGGCGCCGACGAGTCCCTGGTGAAGGACCCGCCCTCCTACACCGCCGACACCCAGGCGCTGTTCGTCCACCACACGGCGGGCACCAACGACTACACCTGCGAGGAGTCCGCGTCGATCGTGCGCGGCGTGTTCCTGTACCACGTGCGCGGCAACGGCTGGAACGACATCGGCTACCACTTCCTCGTCGACAAGTGCGGCACCGTCTTCGAGGGCCGCGCGGGCGGCGTCGACAAGCCCGTCCTCGGCGCGCACACCTACGGCTTCAACACCGCCACCAGCAGCGTCTCCGTGCTCGGCGACTACACCACGGCGACCACGAACACCGCGGTGCGCGAGTCGGTCGCCAAGGTCGCCGCCTGGAAGCTCGGCCTGTACGGACTCGACCCGACCGGGACGACGGTGCTGACCGCCGGCGCCGACAACGGCAAGTACAAGCTGGGCCAGAAGGTCACGCTGCACCGCGTCTCCGGGCACCGCGACGGCTACCCGACCGCGTGCCCCGGCCAGAACCTCTACGACGACCTGCCCGAGATCCGCGCCCTCGCCGGGAACGCCGGCAAGCCCACCGAACCCGCCCCGGAGCCGACCGGCCCCGGGACCGAGGCCGTGCTCGGCCGCTGAACCTACCGCCGGGGCGCGGAGTTCACCGCGTCCCGGCACAGCAGCCGCAGCGACCCGTGCCCGGCGTAGGCGCGCCGGGCCTCGTCGATCGGGTCCCACAGGCGCCCGTCGGGGGTGCGGATCCAGTGGTCGCCGCCGGTCGCCCACCACTCGGCGCCGGTCTGACGCGCCATCACCTCACCGGCGTAGGCGCCGAATCCGCGCAGCACCTCCGCCACGGCCGCGTAGGGCGCCCCTTCCCGCCGTATCCCCTCGATCATCCGGTCGATGCTCCACAGGCTCTGCGCCGAGTAGTCGAGGCGCAGCCGTGCCCCCTCGCGCATCGTCGCCACCGTGTCCGCCGCCCACCTGAGCGGCTTCGACGCCGCCGACGGCCTGGTCTCCGCTTGAGTCGTCACACCCCGAGAAGCGCTGTGACGCGGGCTTTCGTCACGCGGAACCGGCGGCTTCCCGCAACCGGCGCAGGACCGCCCCACCTCGCTCAAGGGACGGTCACAGGACCCTTCCAGAAACGGGGGTTTGGGCCGGTCAGAGGCGTCGGAAGCCCCGTTTTCAGCCCTGTTGCCGGGTTCGCCGCGACACCACGGCGCGCAGCACCCGCCGGCCCTCCGTCGAGATCTCCAGCGCCCGGCGCAGCCCGGCCTGGCCGTGCCCGGCCAGGACCTCCAGCACGACGATCTGGCGGCGCAGTTCCGCGGCGACGAGCGGCGACATGCCCTCCGTACGGCCCTCGCGGCGTACGGCGACGGACGAGGCCTCGTCCTCGGCGGTGTCGAGGAGGCGGTGGATCTGGAGGGAGGCGACGGAGCAGGCGTCGGCCCACACCCGCACCTCGGCGGCGGCCCGCCCGGCGGGAACGGCCTCGAGCATCCGGTGGGCGAGCAGGACCGCCTCGTCCTCGGCGCCCGCGCCGTCCAGCTTCCCGCGCGCCTGCTCCAGCCGCTCGCCCCACTCCTCGGCGCCGGCGCCGTCGGTGAGGCTCGCCCACAGCGGGCGCAGGATCTCGTCGTCGCCGCCCAGCAGGGGCACACACCGATCCAAACAAGCCAGCCCGCTCGCGGCCAGCCCGCGTTCATCGGCCTGTGCGATCAACTCCACCAGGCTCATCCACGCCTCCCTCCGCGGGCCTTCTCCAGGGCCCTATCAGGCCGCTTCCAGCCCTCACCCCTTACGGAACCCGCACTTCCCCTTACTGCGTGCGACGGCCCCGGAGTGTCACAGGGGCACCACGCCCAGCCTGTCGAGGAAACGGAACAAGAGGTTTTCGGCCAGGGGATCGGGGTCTGACGTCAGTACGTCCAGAAGCGCGTCGGCGTTCACCTCGTGTCCGGCCTCGGCGGCCCAGCGGACGGCGCGCTCGGCGGCGTCGCCGGGTTCCAGGAAGTAGTCCTCCAGCGTGAGGCCCTCCCGGTCGGCCCCGAGGTACCCGGCCATGGCGGCCCGTCCGAGGCAGGTCGTCCAGGCCCCGCTCTCCGGCCCGGCGGCCTCCAGCACCACGCACGCGCTGTTCATGACGTACCCGAAGAGCGCGGGCGCCCCGGTCTCCCGGGCGAGGACGTTCATGTTGCCGACGTCGCCGTCCCCGCTCGGGTACTCCCAGAGCTGCCACCCGCCCGGCGCCGAGCCGCGCCGCGTCAGGCCGTCACCGGCCTCCGCCAGCGCGTCCAGCTCCGCGAGCGGCCGGTCCCCCCGGCCCACGACGAAGTAACCCCAGTAGCCCATGTCCCGGTTCCCCCCGGCATATTCGATTCGGCTCCCGTCAGAAGACCACCACAGCCGTACGAAAGTTCGCAGCCATATGGGCCAATGCGTGCCGGGTCAGCCGAGCCTGTCCGCCAGTGCCCGGAACTGCGCCCAGGACAGCTCGGGCCGGTCGGGATCCCACAGCTTCTGCACGGTCGCCCGCAGCGGCATCCGGATCCCGGCCGCCACCTGGTCCTGCGTCTGGGCGTTCGGGCGGTCGCCCCAGACGGCGAAGGAGCCGCCGAGGATCTGCCCGTCGTAGCGCTCCGGCACGGCCGTGGTGCCGCGCAGCACCCGCGGCGTCCACTGCTCGTAGATCCGCTGCCCCGTCGGGTAGACGAACGTCTGCGGCTCGCCGAGCACGTAGTAGAGGAACTCGTCGTTGTAGTTGATCACCTTGCGGCCCGCGCTCAGGTACTCCGCGGGCTGCCGGGCGCCGATCTCCTTGCCCGTCCAGTAGGCGACCCGGATGTCCTTGGCGGCCTCGACGGACGTGCCGCGGAAGAAGCCGTCGTTCCAGGCGAGCGGGGTGCGCTGGTGCTTGCGGACGGTGGCGGCCCGGTCGTTGAGCCAGCCGGTGGTCAGGTCGGCGACCGTCGCGCCGGAGCCGTACTGCTCGCGGGCGGCGGCGGCCAGCTGCGGGAAGGACGCCTCCGGGTTCGAGCGGGTCAGCGCCTGGTACTCGTCGCCGCCGAGGTGCCAGGGCCCGCCGGGGAAGAGGTCCGCGTACTCGTCGAGCAGGTCGTCGACGATGTCGGCGCTCTCGCTCTTGGAGATGTCGATCGCGCCCTGCACCGGCGACCCCTGCGCGCTGCGCAGCTGGAGGTCGGGGTGGGCGTCGAGAACCGCGCCGAGGTGCCCGGGCGAGTCGATCTCGGGCACGACGGTGATGTGCCGGCTCTTCGCGAGGTCGACGATCTTCCGCACCTGCGCCTTGGTCAGGTGCTGCTGGGACACGACCTCCGGATGCGAGGCGGACTCGATCCGGAAGCCCTGGTCGTCGGAGAAGTGCAGCCCCAGCTGGTTGAACTTCAGGTCGCCCAGTTCCCGGATCCGGTCCTCGATCCAGCCGGCCGTGTAGTTCTTGCGCGCGATGTCCAGCATGAACCCGCGCTGCGCCTTGGCCGGCTCGTCGCGCACCACGCCCTCGGGCGCCGTCCCGCCGTCGTGCGCCGCCTGCTTGAGCGTGCGGGTGCCGTAGAAGACGCCGGCCTCGGCGGGCCCGCTGATCTCCACCCGCCCGTCGCGCACGGTCATCACGTACGACTCCGGGTTCGCGCCCTCATCGTCGTTCAGGCTGAGCCGCAGGTCACCGGCCCGCTTGTCGCTCTTCTCGCCCTGGTACGACAGCCCCAGCTCCCCGGCGACCAGCCGCCCCTCGTCGGCCAGCGCCGGGTCGTCCACGACCACGCGGTGGCCCTTCTCGGGACGCCAGCCCGGGCCGCGCGCCGGGGTGTGGTCGCGCACGGCGGGGATGGTGCGGGGCGCCTCGGACAGCGGGTACGAGCGGGTCGGACTGGGGCTGGTGGGCGCGGCCGCGGCACCGCCCCGGGAGGCTCTGGCCTCCGGCCCGGTGGCGCCGCCCTCACCGCCCGAGGCCGCCCAGAGCCCGAGACTCACCCCGGCCGCGACCACGACCAGGGCTACCGCCGTGGCCACGACCAGCACCTGCCGCTGCTTTCCCTGCTTCGCCGAAGTCCGGCGCCTGTGCTGACTCACACGGCCAACCTAAGACCCGACCTCGCCCGGCGCGCGTCCACCACGCGTGCCGAAACTCTCTCTCCCGGGTGAAATTCGGGCATCCGTCGGACACGTCATGGTCGTACTCGATAGCGTGACGTCACATCTCTCACAACATGCCCTGCCGACACACGTGACGCCCACGAGGACCCACGCTGCCTGCGCACCGTCTCCCAGACCTCCCCGGCCGACTCGCCATACCGGTGGAGCACTTCAACGCAGCCTCCGCCGAGGATCTGGAGCAGACCCTCCTCAGCTGCCTCCGCAGCCCGCGCTGGGCCGGGCGTGTCGCGGAGCACCGTCCCTACCCGGACCTCGACTCCCTGCTCGCCGCCGCGGACGAGGCGGCCTACGACCTCACCTGGGCCGACCTGACCGAGGCCCTGGCCAGTGAGTCCCTGCCGCCGCTCCCGCCGGACACCTACTCCGCGGCCCACACGGCGCTCAGCGCGGCGCACGCCGCCTACGAGGCCCGCTTCGGCCACGTGTTCGTCATCTGCCTGGACGGCGTGGCCCCGGAAGAGGTCCTCGACCGCCTCCTCGAAGCCATCCGGTCACGATTGACGAACGATCCGGAGGAGGAGCGGGCCGTGACGGCGGACGAACTCCGGCGCCTCGCCAGGGAGCGTCTGCTGACTGCCCTCAGGGGCGCGGGGAACTGCGCGATCAACCACTGACGGCCCGCACCCGGCCGCCCTGGGCGCACCCCACACCCCTTGGCCGCACTAGCCCACCTGTACCTCTTTGCGTGCCAGTTTGATCACACCCCGGACCCCCCGCTCAGCCCAGCGGCAGCGCCTCGCTACGATGCTGGGGGCCGGTGGACCGTACCCGGCCGGGCCCGACCGACACACCAAGCCGGCGCGGCCCCAATCCCCGCTCCCGGAGGAAACTTCCGTGCCGGCTGGAACGCTGTACCGCGGCCGGGAAGGAATGTGGTCCTGGGTGGCTCATCGAGTCACCGGCGTCCTCATTTTCTTCTTCCTGTTCGTTCACGTGCTGGACACCGCTCTCGTGCGGGTGTCCCCGGAGGCCTACGACACCGTCGTGGCCACGTACAAGACGCCGATCGTCGCGCTGCTGGAGTACGGCCTCGTCGCCGCCATCCTCTTCCACGCGCTCAACGGCCTGCGTGTCATCGCCGTCGACTTCTGGATCAAGGGCGCCCGCTACCAGAAGCAGATGCTCTGGACGGTCGTCGCCCTGTGGGTCGTGCTGATGCTCGGGGCGATCTACCCCGTCCTCGGCCACGCCGCTCGTGAACTGTTCGGGAGCTGACGCCAATGTCCACGACCGATAAGACCGCCGTCGGCGTCGGCCCCGTCGAGGGCGGCGCCGTCTACACCGTCGACAACCCGGCCCCCTTCATCGAGGCCCCGCGCAAGCGCACCAAGAAGACCCCGAAGACCACCCGGGGCAACTTCGAGCTGGCCGCCTGGCTGTTCATGCGCCTGTCCGGCGTCGTGCTGGTCGTGCTGGTCCTCGGCCACCTGCTGATCCAGCTCGTGCTGGACGGCGGCGTCTCCAAGATCGGCTTCGCCTTCGTGGCGGGCCGCTGGGCGAGCCCCTTCTGGCAGGTCTGGGACCTCCTCATGCTCTGGCTCGCGATGCTGCACGGCGCCAACGGCCTGCGCACGGTCATCAACGACTACGCGGAGCGCGCGAACACCCGGCTGTGGCTCAAGGGCCTGCTCTACACGGCCACGGTGTTCACCATCCTGCTGGGCACGCTGGTGATCTTCACCTTCGACCCGAACATCCGCTAGGCACGGGGCTGCGAGAATCATGAAGATCCACAAGTACGACACCGTCATCGTCGGCGCCGGTGGCGCGGGCATGCGCGCGGCCATCGAGTCCACCAAGCGCAGCCGCACGGCCGTCCTGACGAAGCTCTACCCCACCCGCTCCCACACGGGCGCCGCGCAGGGCGGCATGGCCGCCGCGCTGGCCAACGTGGAGGAGGACAACTGGGAGTGGCACACCTTCGACACGGTCAAGGGCGGTGACTACCTGGTCGACCAGGACGCCGCCGAGATCCTCGCGAAGGAGGCCATCGACTCCGTCCTCGACCTGGAGAAGATGGGCCTGCCGTTCAACCGCACCCCGAACGGCACCATCGACCAGCGCCGCTTCGGCGGTCACAGCCGCAACCACGGCGAGGCCCCGGTCCGCCGCTCCTGCTACGCGGCCGACCGCACCGGCCACATGATCCTCCAGACGCTGTACCAGAACTGCGTCAAGGAGGGCGTGGAGTTCTACAACGAGTTCTACGTCCTGGACCAGCTGATCACCGAGGTCGACGGCGTCAAGAAGTCCTCCGGTGTGGTGGCGTACGAGCTGGCCACCGGCGAGATCCACGTCTTCCACGCGAAGTCCGTGATCTACGCCTCCGGCGGCTGCGGCAAGTTCTTCAAGGTGACGTCCAACGCGCACACGCTGACCGGTGACGGCCAGGCGGCCGTCTACCGCCGGGGTCTGCCGCTGGAGGACATGGAGTTCTTCCAGTTCCACCCGACCGGCATCTGGCGCATGGGCATCCTGCTGACGGAGGGCGCCCGCGGTGAGGGCGGCATCCTCCGCAACAAGGACGGCGAGCGCTTCATGGAGAAGTACGCGCCGGTCATGAAGGACCTCGCGTCCCGTGACGTCGTCTCGCGCTCCATCTACACGGAGATCCGCGAGGGCCGCGGCTGCGGCCCCGAGGGCGACCACGTCTACCTCGACCTCACGCACCTCCCGCCGGAGCAGCTGGACGCCAAGCTCCCGGACATCACCGAGTTCGCGCGCACGTACCTCGGCATCGAGCCCTACACGGACCCGATCCCGATCCAGCCCACCGCGCACTACGCCATGGGCGGCATCCCGACCAACGTCGAGGGTGAGGTCCTGGCGGACAACACCACGGTCGTCCCGGGCCTGTACGCGGCCGGCGAGGTCGCCTGCGTGTCCGTGCACGGCGCCAACCGCCTCGGCACCAACTCGCTGCTGGACATCAACGTCTTCGGCAAGCGCGCGGGCATCGCCGCCGCGGAGTACGCGCAGAAGGCGGACTTCGTCGAGCTGCCCGAGAACCCGGCGGAGCTCGTGCTGGAGCAGGTGGAGCGGCTGCGCAACTCCACCGGTTCCGAGCGGGTGTCGGTCCTGCGGCGCGAGTTGCAGGAGACCATGGACGCGAACGTCATGGTGTTCCGCACCGAGCAGACCATCAAGACGGCGGTCGAGAAGATCGCGGAGCTGCGCGAGCGCTACAAGAACGTGGCAATCCAGGACAAGGGCAAGCGGTTCAACACGGACCTGCTGGAGGCCATCGAGCTGGGCAACCTGCTCGACCTGGCCGAGGTCATGGCGGTCTCCGCGCTGGCCCGCAAGGAGTCCCGCGGCGGTCACTACCGCGAGGACTACCCGAACCGCGACGACGTCAACTTCATGCGGCACACCATGGCGTACCGCGAGGTCGGCGCCGACGGCTCCGAAACCGTCCGTCTCGACTACAAGCCGGTCGTCCAGACCCGCTACCAGCCGATGGAGCGTAAGTACTGATGGCTACCCCCGTTCTGGACAAGGAAGACGCGGCCGGCAAGCCCGAGCCCGGTTTCGCCGACTCCCCCTACATCACGGTCACCTTCCGGGTCCGCCGCTTCAACCCGGAGGTCTCGGCGGACGCCACCTGGGAGGACTTCCAGGTCGAGATCGACCCGAAGGAGCGCGTCCTCGACGCCCTCCACAAGATCAAGTGGGAGCTCGACGGCACGCTGACGTTCCGCCGGTCCTGCGCGCACGGCATCTGCGGCTCGGACGCCATGCGGATCAACGGCAAGAACCGCCTGGCCTGCAAGACGCTGATCAAGGACATCAACCCCGAGAAGCCGATCACGGTCGAGGCCATCAAGGGCCTGACGGTCCTGAAGGACCTCGTGGTCGACATGGAGCCGTTCTTCCAGGCGTACCGGGACGTCATGCCCTTCCTCATCACGAAGGACACGAACGAGCCCACGCGGGAGCGGCTGCAGTCCGCCGAGGACCGCGAGCGCTTCGACGACACCACGAAGTGCATCCTCTGCGCGGCCTGCACCACGTCGTGCCCGGTCTTCTGGAACGACGGCCAGTACTTCGGCCCGGCCGCCATCGTCAACGCGCACCGCTTCATCTTCGACTCGCGTGACGAGGCGGGCGAGCAGCGCCTGGAGATCCTCAACGACCGCGACGGCGTGTGGCGCTGCCGCACGACCTTCAACTGCACGGACGCCTGCCCGCGCGGCATCGAGGTCACGAAGGCGATCGCCGAGGTGAAGAGGGCGCTGATCACGCGCCGCTACTGAGCCCGACCGCTTGACCGCTGGTCCGCTGGACCGAGAAGGCCCTGTCACCGCTTGGTGACGGGGCCTTCTGTTGTTGAACATGTTCAAAAAGAGGTCTACAGTCATACCCGACAGCGTTTTGAACGTGTTCAAGAAGGGTGGGGGCAATGGACCGCACGGTCGTCGCCTACGTCATCTACCTGGTCGTCAGCATCGGGCTGACCATCTGGGTGGCCCGCACGCTCAGCCGTAACGGGAGGGTCTTCCTCGCCGACGTCCTGCACGGCAACGAAAAGCTCGCCGACGCCGTCAACCACCTCCTGGTGGTCGGCTTCTACCTGGTCAACCTCGGGTTCGTCGCCCTGTACCTGAGCGGCGACGAGACCATCACCGACACGCGCGGGGTCTTCGAGGCCCTGTCGACCAAGCTCGGCGTGGTGCTGCTGGTGCTCGGCGTGATGCACCTGGCCAACGTCTACGTGCTCAACCGGATCCGGCGCCGGGGCGCCATGGAGCGGGAGCAGGTGCCGCCGGTGCCGCCGCAGGGCTGGGTCGCCCCGCAGGCCCGGGCCTGAGCGGAGACCGGCACATGAACGCCACCGCGCAGGGCCCACGACCGGGCGCCGCCCCGGTCCGCCGGCTCACCGTCCTGTACGACGCCGAGTGCTCCCTGTGCACGTTCCTGCGCGACTGGCTCCGGCGGCAGGCCCAGCTCGTGCCGCTGGAGCTGGTCCCGGCCGGCTCCGAGGAGGCCCGGCGCCGCCACCCCGGCCTCGACCACGGCCGCACCCTCGACGAGATCACCGTCGTGGGTGACGCCGGGCAGGTCTACCAGGGCCCCGCCGCCTGGGTCGTCACCCTGTGGGCGCTCAGGGAACACCGGCCGCTCGCCCACCGGCTGAGCACGCCGTCGGGTGCCCGGCTCGCCAGGGGCGCCGTGCTCGCCGCCGCCAAGTGGCGCGGGGCCCGGCGGCACCGGGGGCGGCAGGGCGGGGCCCAGTGGGGCGGCCGGGTGTACCGGCGGGCGGACGGGTGGGCGTACGACCCGGACGGCGGCTGGACCCACGCCGCCCCGGGCTGCGCCGACGGCGGCTGCGCCCCTGACCGGGTGCCCGGGCGCGGACGTTAGGCTCTCTTCCCGTGCCCGCGAAGAACGACGGCCCCGACGACGGCGCCCACCCGACGAAGTCCGAGCAGACCCGCGCTCTGATCCTGGAGACGGCCATGCGGCTGTTCCAGGAGAACGGCTACGACAAGACGACGATGCGGGCCATCGCCAAGGAGGCCGGGGTCTCCGTCGGCAACGCGTACTACTACTTCGCGGGCAAGGAGCACCTGATCCAGGGCTTCTACGACCGGATCGCCGCCGAACACCAGGTGGCGGTCCGGGAGATCCTGGAGCGGGAGACCGACCTGGAGGCGCGTCTCGCGGGTGTGCTGCGGGCGTGGCTGGACATCGCCGCGCCGTACCACGAGTTCGCGGTGCAGTTCTTCAAGAACGCCGCCGACCCGGACAGCCCGCTCAGCCCCTTCTCGCCCGAGTCGGAGCACGCGCGCGAGGAGGCCATCAGCGTGCACCGGGAGGTGCTGGCCGGGGCGACGAAGACCAAGGTGGCCGAGGAACTGCGGGGCATCCTCCCCGAGTTGATGTGGCTGTCCCAGATGGGCCTCTGCCTGTACTGGATCTTCGACCGGACCGAGGGGCGGGAGCGCAGCTACCGGCTCGCCGAGCGCGGCGCCCGGCTCACCGCGCGGGGCGTCGCCCTGGCCCGCTTCCGGGTACTGCGGCCGCTCGTGCGCGAGGTGCACGAGCTGTTCACGGACTTCCTGCCGGGGATGACCCGGGCCGTCCCGGACCCGGCCGCGCGGCGCGGCGACACCCCCTAGGGGCCCTTGTTGGCCTGTCGTCAGATCCCCGTGAGGCTCCAGAGGCGGAACACACCCGTGCCGTCCGAGAGGTACTGGCCGCCGCCGATGTCCTCGGTGGTGACGACGTACTCCTTCGCCTGCCACAGCGGCAGCACCGGCACGTCCTGCGCGACCGTCTGCTGCACGGCGCGGAAGTCCTGGTCGGCCTCGCCGCGGTCGGCGTAGCGCCGGCTGTCGGTGATGAGCCGGTCGACCTTCCGGTTGCTGTAGCCGGTGTTCATGGCGCTGCCGGTGCCGACGAGCGCGGCGCCGAAGGTGTCGGGGTCGGGGAAGTCGGCGACCCAGCCGACGGCGTACGCGTCGAGCCTGCCGCTCGCCCACCGCTTCTGGAAGTCGGTCCACTCGTAGCCCTGGACGGTGACCTTGAACAGGCCGCTCGCCTCCAGCTCCCGCTTGATCTCGGCGGCCTCCTGGGCACCGGCGCCGCGCCCCTCGGCGTAGCCGTAGGTGAAGCGGACCGGCAGGGTCACGCCGGCCTCGGTGAGGAGCTGCCGCGCCTTCTTCGGGTCCTGCTTCGGGTAGTCGTCGAAGAAGGAGGCGGTGTGGCCGTTGAGGCCGGCCGGGATCAGCGAGTACAGCGGGTCGACGGTCCCGTCGTACACGGTGGCGGCCAGCCGTTCGCGGTCGATGAGCCAGGCCATGGCCTGCCGGACCTTCGGGTCGTGCAGGGGCTTGCCCTTGCGGGTGTTGAAGTACAGGTTCCGGGTCTCGGAGCCGTCCGCCTCGAAGACGCGCTGGGCGGGGTCGCTGGGGTTCAGGCCGGCGAGGACGTCGGGCGGCAGCTGGTCGGTCGCCACCTCGATCCGCTTGTCCTTCCAGGCGGTGTTCAGGGCATCCGGGTCGGCGTAGTAGCGCAGTTCGACGGGCCGGTCCGCGCCGCCCTTGACGGCGCCCTGGTAGTGCCGGTTGGGTGCGAGGACCGCCGTCCTGTCCTTCGTGTACGAGGTGAGGGTGTACGGGCCCGTGCCGTCGGCACCGTCGCCGGTGCGCAGCTTGCCGGCCGGGTACGCGGTGTGGTCGACGATCGAGCCGGCGCCGGTGGCCACCTTGAACGGGAACGTGGCGTCGGGCGAGGACAGGTGGAAGGTGACGGTCATGCCGTCGGCGTCCACGGAACGCAGGGTCTCCAGCAGGGATGCCGGGCCGACGGGGGACTTGATGCGCAGGATCCGGTCGAAGGAGTACTTCACGTCCTCGGCGGTCATCGTCCGGCCGCTGGGGAAGGTGAGGCCGGAGCGCAGTTCGCAGCGGTACGTGGTCAGGTCGCCGTTCGTGAAGGAGCAGCTCTTCGCCGCGTCCGGCACGGGTGCGGTGCCGCCCGGCGCGAAGGTAAGCAGCGACTGGAAGACGTTGCTGAACAGCGCCCACGATCCGGCGTCGTAGGCGCCGGCGGGGTCGAGCGAGGTGACGGCGTCGGTCGTGCCGACCGAGATGGTGCCGCTGTCCTTCTTCGGCGGCACGAGCTGCCAGGCTCCCACTCCCACGGCCGCCAGGACGAGCAGCCCCGCGAGTATCCGTATGCGAACCGATCGCATCGGCCCTGTCCTTCCCCGGGCCGTCGGGCCCCTGTGCGTACGCCACACCCCTTCGTGGCGGCCTCACCCAATCACAGGTGTTTGACCCGGGGGAAGAGAGATCTGCCGAGTTGGGAAAGACCTTACCGATGGGCGGTTCGGTCCGGTTTCACAGGGTTCCCACAGCGTCAGGCCTGCTTCGACGCCAGCTCGATCAGCGTGACGTCCGACGGGGCGCCGACGCGGGTGGGCGGGCCCCAGGCGCCCGCGCCGCGGGAGACGTAGAGCTGGGTGTCGCCGTAGCGTTCCAGGCCCGCGACGGTCGGGTTGGCGGCGGCCGCGAGGAGATTTCCGGGCCAGAGCTGGCCGCCGTGGGTGTGGCCGGAGAGCTGGAGGTCGACGCCGTGCTCGACGGCGTCGTGGATCTGGACGGGCTGGTGGGCGAGGAGCACGCACGCGCGTGCCGTGTCCCGGTCGCCGAGGGCCCGGGCGTAGTCGGGGCCCTGGCCCTCGTCCTCGCCGGCGACGTCGTTGACTCCCGCCAGGTCGAAGTACGGCATCTCCCTGCGGGCGTTCTCCAGGGGGGTGAGGCCGAGGCGTCGGACCTCCTCGACCCACTGCTCGGCGCCCGAGAAGTACTCGTGGTTCCCGGTGACGAAGTAGGACCCGTGACGGGCCTTCAGCTGGGCCAGCGGAGCCGCCGCGGGGCCCAGGTCCTTCACGCTGCCGTCGACCAGGTCGCCGACGACCGCGATCAGGTCGGGCTGGGTCGCGTTGATCGTGTCGACGACCTTCTGGGCGAAGCCGCGGCCCAGGACCGGGCCGAGGTGGACGTCGCTGACCACGGCGATCCGGTACCCGTGCGCGGCGCGCGGCAGTTTGGCCAGGGGCACGGTGACCCGCTTCACCTTCGGCCCGCGCAGCACGCCGTACGTGCCGTAGCCCACGGTGCCGACGGCGGCGGCCGCGGCGGCCCCGCCGACGACCCGGGAGACGAAGAGGCGCCGGGAGGGCCCGGCGGACGCGGGCGCGGCGGCCCCGGCCGCGCCGGGGGTGTCGAGCGGCTCGGCCGAGCCCTGGGGGGCGGCGGGCACGGGATCCGGCTGCGGCGGGGGCGCGGTGGCGGAGGCGACCACGGCCCCGGACCCACCGGCAGGGGCCTCCGCGCTGGCACCGGCACGGGCACCGGCACCGGCCTCCGCGCTGGCACCGGCACCGGACGCACCTGCACCCGCACTGACACCGGCCGCGCCCGCTCCCCCCTGCGGGGCCGTGCCCGGCGGGGTGGCGAGCGGTGTCCCGGTGTCCGGCTCCACCGGAAGGCTCCGCGCCGACGCCCGCGCCTTCGCCCGCCGTTCCAGGAACCACCGCAGCAGCGGCCGTACGACCTCTCCCGCCAGTACCCCGAGGAACAGGTATATCGACAGGGCCAGCCACAGGAAGCCCGGCCAGGCGAGTACCTGCTGGAGCCAGAAGGGGGCGCCCGAGCGTTCCGCGACCAAGGCCGTGATCGCGAGGACCCAGCCGCCGGCGACCAGCACCGCGCCCGCGCGGCGGGCGAGCCCCGGACCCCGGGTGGTGTCACGGAACAGGCGGCGCCACACGTACCAGTTGGCCGTCACGAGGACGGCCAGGACGAGTGTCGCGACGAGCACGAAGACGATGGCCACGGTGTCGTGTCTCCCGATCGGTGTTATGACGTCCGGCGCAGTGCGCGCAGACCACGCAACCCGATGGCCCCGACGGCCGTCCCCAATACGAAGGAAACGACGGCGAGCAGCAGGTGCACGTAGAAGTAGGCCGTGGGATGACCGTCGTTGAAGGCGAGCCCGCTGCTGTCCTTGACAAGGTTCTTGACGAAAGTGATCCAGATGACCCAGCTCCACACCCCGAAGGCGAGCAGGAACCAGGAGACGGGGCGGCTGAGCTTCATGAGTCCAGTATCGCCAGAGCCTGTCCGGTTCCGTTCGCGGGGTGGGGCCGGAGGCGGGACTTCCCTGCGTACGGCATGTACGTTTCCGACCGTGCCCGCTCCGAAGAAGACCGCCAGGCGATCCCTGCTGGTCACCTCCGCCGTCCTGTCGTCCCTCGCCCTGGCCGCGCCCGCCGCCGTCGCGGCCCCGAGCCCGTCGCCGAGCCCCTCGGGCAGCCCGTCGGCGAGCCCCTCGGCCACTCCCCCGGCGTCGATGTCGACCGTGGGCGGCGCCCGGCTCGGGCAGCCGGGGACGCAGGTGAACCTGGCGAGCGGCGTGCCGGTGCTGCCGAAGGACGTCAGCGCCCGCTCCTGGATCGTCGCCGACGCCGAGACGGGTGACGTGCTGGCCGCGCACAACGCGCACTGGCGCCTCGCCCCGGCGAGCACGCTGAAGATGCTGTTCGCGGACACGCTGCTGCCGAAGTTCCCCCGGACCGCCCAGCACAAGGTCGCCCCCTCCGACCTGGCCGGCATCGGCTCGGGCTCCAGCATGGTCGGGATAAAGGAGGACGAGACCTACACGGTCCACGACCTCTGGCTGGGCGTCTTCCTGCGCTCCGGCAACGACGCCGTGCACGTGCTGTCCGCGATGAACAAGGGCGTCGAGAACACCGTCAGGGAGATGAACGAGCACGCCGAGGAGCTCCAGGCCCTCGACACGCACGTGGTCAGCCCGGACGGCTACGACGCCGAGGGGCAGGTCTCCTCCGCGTACGACCTGACGCTGATCGCCCGCTCGGGGATGCAGAAGAAGGACTTCCGCGAGTACGCCTCGACGGTCACCGCGAAGTTCCCCGGCGAGACGAAGAAGGACAAGAAGGGCAAGACGGTCCGCAAGTCCTTCGAGATCCAGAACACCAACCGGCTGCTGGCCGGGGACTCGGACGTCCCCGTCTACCAGGGCATCGCCGGCGTCAAGAACGGCAACACCACCAACGCGGGAGCCACCTTCACCGGGGTCGCCGAGCGGAACGGCAAGGTGCTGCTGGTCACGGTCATGAACCCGGAGAAGGACGAGCACAACGAGGTCTACAAGGAGACCGCCCGGCTGTTCGACTGGGGCTTCAAGGCGGCCGGGAAGGTGCAGCCGGTGGGCGAGCTGGTGCCGCCGAAGAGCGCCGCGCGGGCCAGTGCCCAGCCGGGCGCGAACCCCTCCGGCGAGGCCGGTGGCTCCGGGGACGGCGGCAGCGGCACGGCCGGGACCGGCGCCAAGCCGGTGGCCAGCGCCCCGGCCGCGGACGGCTCCAGCGGCATCGGGGTCGCGCTCGGCATCACCGGGGGTGTGCTGGTGCTCCTCGCGGGCGGCGCGTTCCTGGTCAACCGCCGGTGGCCGCTGCCGGATCTGGTGCGCCGCCGGACTCGCCCGTGACGGCCGGGAGTTCCTCCTGCTTGCTCTGCGTCGCCGTCCAGGAGGCGCAGAACAGCACCAGCTTCGAGGTGAAGTTGATCCACAGCAGCAGCGCCACGGGCACGCCGAACGCGCCGTACATGCTCTTCGCGGCCACGCCCTGGAGGTAGCCGCTGAGCAGCAGCTTCAGCAGTTCGAAGCCGACCGCGCCGGTCAGCGCCGCCACGAACAGGCGGTGGCGCGTCGGCTCGACGCCGGGCAGCAGCGTCAGCACGTAGAGCAGCAGCAGGAAGTCGGCGAGGACGGCGACCAGGAACGCGGCGACGTGCAGCAGGGCCCCGCCCCAGCCGCCCTCGTCGATGCCGAGCTGGCGGGTGATCCAGCCGATCATCGCGGAGGCGACGGCCGAGGCGGCGATGGTGACGAGGAGCGCGCCGCCGAGGCCGATCAGGACGCCCGCGTCCTTGCCGTACCGCAGGACGGGGTTCTCCTCCTCGTCGGGCAGCTCCCACACCGCGCGCAGGCACTCGCGCATGGAGCCGGCCCAGCTGATGCCGGTGAACAGCAGCACCGCGCCCGCGATCAGGCCGACCGTGCCGGCGTTGTCCACCAGTCCGGCGATGTCCAGCTGGTCGGAGATGCCGGGCACCTGCTCGGCGATCTTGTCCTGCAGCGCGTTCTGCTGCTCCGTGCTGAGCGTGGCGGCGGCGATGGTGGCGGCCACGGTCAGCAGCGGGAACAGCGCGACGAAGCTGGTGAAGGTCATCGCGGCGGCCAGCCGCGTCCACTTCACGCGGTCCAGCCGCTCGTACGACCGCCACGCATGGGTGATCATCAGCCGCTCCGCCCACGGTCCGACCACCGGGAGCCTTTTCAGCCAGTCCATGATCCGACTCTGCCCTCCGCCCGGAACACCCATGTACGGGTACCCCAGAACCGCAGGACTGTGGCCAGGGCCATGCCGACGACCGCGCCGGAGACGGTGTCGGCGCGCCGGGAGGTGAGCCCGAGGCCGTAGTGGCTGACGGCGAGGCAGAGGAGCTGGACGGCGGCCCCGGCGAGGTTCACCGCGAAGAACACGGCGAACGGGCGCAGCCCCCTGGCCCGCGCGGTCCGGTAGGGGCCGAGGGCGTTGCCCGCGTAGGCGACGGCGCAGGCGGCCACGAAGGACAGGGCCTTGGCGGTGAGCGGGTCGAGTGCGGCGGGGCCGCGCAGGTACGTGAAGAGGGCCAGGTCCACGGCGTAGGCGAGGAGACCGACGACGGCGAAGCCCAGCAGCTCGTGGCGGCCGGGGGCCGGGGGGCTCGGCCACGCGCGCGGGGTCACCAGTTGGCCACCGCCAGGCCGTACATCGTCACCCAGGCCAGGCCGATGAGGGCGAGCGCCCGGTCGCGCAGGACGACGTCCTCGGGTTCCCCGGCCGTGCCGCGGTCGGCGAACACGGCGTACCGGAGGACCGCGAGGATGAAGGCGACCATGGACAGCTGCCGCCAGGGCAGCACGCTGGTGTGCGGGACGCCGCCCTCCTCCATGGCCCACAGGCAGTAGCCGAGGACGGCGGCACCGGCCGCGAGCTGCCAGACGAAACGGAGGTAGCCGGTGGTGTACTCGGTGAGCAACGCGCGCGTGGCGCCCGCTTTTCCGGCCATCTGCACGGCCTCCGAGTAGCGCTTGGCCGACACCATGAACAGCGCGCCGAACCCGGTCGTGATCAGGAACCAGCGCGACAGCGGGATGCCGAGGGCGAGTCCGCCGGCCATGGCCCGCATCAGGAACCCGGTGGTGACGACGGCCAGGTCGACGACGAGGACGTGCTTGAGGCTGATGCAGTAGGCCAGTTGCATGGCGAGGTAGGCCGTCAGCAGGGCGGCGACGGCCGGACCGCACAGCCAGGCCGCGGCGCAGGGCGCGAGGACGCCGAGGGCGCCGCCGACGGCGTAGGCGACGGGCACGGGGACCTGTCCGGCGGCGACCGGGCGGTGCCGTTTGACGGGGTGGGCACGGTCGGCGTCGGCGTCGCGGGCGTCGTTGACGAGGTAGACGGCGGCGGCGCAGGCGGTGAACAGGACGAAGACCAGGGCGAGCCGGATCAGGGCGTGCCGGGAGAACAGCTCGCCCGCGGCGGCCGGGGCCGCGACCACGAGGACGTTCTTGACCCACTGCCGGGGGCGCGCGGTCCTGACGAGACCGGCCAGGAGACCGCCCCCGCGGGAGGGCGCGGAGGGCTGCTCGGGGGCGCGCTGGGGCAGGACGGCCGTCTCACTCATGGTGGGCGCCTCCGTTCACCCAGCGGGCGCCCAGGCGGGCCGTGAGGGCGCCGAGGGCGGCGCCGGCCGCGACGTCGGAGGGGTAGTGGACACCGACGACCAGGCGGGAGACGCACACGGCGGCGGCGAGCGGCGGGACCGCGCGGGCCCCGAGGGCGCCGAAGGCCACGGCGGCGGCCGCGGCGGAGGTGGCGTGGGAGCTGGGGAAGGAGTGCCGGCCGGCGGTGCGCACCAGGGGCTCGACGTGCGCGGGGCGCGGGCGGCGCACGATCCGCTTCACCCCCATGCTGACGAGGTGCGCCCCCGCGGTGAGGGCCGTGCCGCGCAGCCAGGCGCCGCGTCTCCTGCCGTCCACGGCGGCTGAGGCGAGCCCCGCCGCCAGCCACAGCGCCGCGTGCTCCCCCGCCCAGGACAGGGCGCGTGCGGCCCCGGCCACGCGCGGGTCGGTGCCGCACGCCCTGAGCGCCGAAACGATCCGGTGGTCCATGTCGTGCAGGTCGTCGAGGTCGTCCATGTGGACTCACTGTTCACGCCCACCTGGCCTGAACTCCGGCAATATTGAGCGACATCCCATTAATCACCCGTTTCGGGGAGGGATGCCATGTTCTCGAACTAATAGCTCACACCAGGGCGATACGGTCACCGACATGTCTGCCGACACCGATTCCGCCCCGGACGTCATGGGCTTGGACCACACCACCGTCACCGGCTGGGGCCGCACCGCCCCCAGCGCCGCCCGGCTGATCCGCCCGCGGACGTACGAGGAGGCCGCGGCGGCCGTCCGGGAGTGCGGGGCCCGCGGCGGGATCCCCCGGGGCCTGGGACGGGCGTACGGGGACGCCGCGCAGAACGCGGGCGGGGCCGTGCTCGACATGACGGGCCTGGACCGGGTCCACGCGATCGACGCCGACGGCGGCACCGTGCTGTGCGACGCGGGCGTCTCCCTGCACCGGCTGATGGAAGTGCTGCTGCCGCTGGGCTGGTTCGTGCCGGTCACCCCGGGCACGCGCTATGTCACCGTCGGCGGGGCGATCGGCGCCGACATCCACGGCAAGAACCACCACGTCTCGGGCTCCTTCGCCCGGCACGTGCTCGCCCTCGAACTGCTCACCGCGGACGGCGAGATCCGCACGGTGATCCCCGGCACGCCCCTGTTCGACGCCACCGCGGGCGGCATGGGCCTGACCGGGGTGATCCTCACCGCGACGATCCGGCTCCAGCCGGTGGAGACCTCGCTGATGTCGGTCGACACCGAACGGGCGGCGGACCTCGACGACCTGATGGCCCGGCTGGCCGCCACCGACCACCGCTACCGCTACTCGGTCGCCTGGATCGACCTGCTGGCCCGGGGCGCCGCGACCGGCCGCGCGGTCCTCACCCGCGGCGACCACGCGCCCCTGGACGCGCTCCCCGCCCGCCTGCGCCGCGACGCGCTGTCCTTCCGCACCTCCCGCCTCCCGTCCGCGCCCGCGCTCCTGCCCGAGGGCCTGCTCACCCGCACGACCGTGGGCCTGTTCAACGAGCTCTGGTACCGCAAGGCTCCCCGCGCCCGGGCCGGTCGACTCCAGCGGATCTCCGCCTTCTTCCACCCCCTGGACGGCGTGCCCCACTGGAACCGTGTGTACGGCCAAGGCGGCTTCGTGCAGTACCAGTTCGTCGTCGGCTACGGCCAGGAGGACGCCCTGCGCCGCATCGTGCGCCGGATCTCCGAACGCCGCTGCCCGTCCTTCCTCGCCGTCCTCAAGCGCTTCGGGGAGTCCGACCCCGGCTGGCTGTCCTTCCCCGTGCCGGGCTGGACGCTGGCGCTGGACATCCCGGCGGGTCTGCCCGGGCTCGGCGCGTTCCTCGACGAACTCGACGAGGAGGTCGCCGCCGCCGGCGGGCGCGTCTACCTCGCCAAGGACGCCCGGCTGCGCCCGGAGCTGCTCGCGGCGATGTACCCGCGCCTCGACGACTTCCGCACCCTGCGCGCCGAACTGGACCCGCACGGGGTCTTCGTGTCCGACCTGTCCCGCCGCCTCGGTCTCTAGGCACCGGAAACCAGGCAACCCCTAGGAGCTGTCATGAAGGACGCCTTCGGCCTCCCCCAGTCCCTGCTCGTCCTCGGCGGTACGTCCGAGATCGCGCTGGCCACCGCCCGCCGGCTGATCGCCCGCCGCACCCGCACGGTCTGGCTGGCGGGCCGCCCCTCGCCCGCGCTGGAGGAGGCCGCCGGGCAGTTGCGCGGCCTCGGCGCCGATGTGCACACCGTCGCGTTCGACGCGCTCGACCCGGCCTCCCACGAGGCCGTGCTCGGCAAGATCTTCGCCGAGGGCGACATCGACATGGTGCTGCTCGCCTTCGGGCTGCTCGGCGACCAGGCTCGTGACGAACGGGAGCCGGAGGCGGCGGTGCGGGTCGCGCAGACCAACTACACCGGCGCGGTCTCGGCGGGCCTGGTGTGCGCCCGCGCGCTCCAGTCCCAGGGGCACGGCTCGCTGGTCGTGCTGTCGTCCGTCGCGGGCGAGCGGGCCCGCCGCGCCAACTTCATCTACGGCTCCAGCAAGGCCGGCCTGGACGCCTTTGCCCAGGGCCTGGGCGACGCGCTGCACGGCACGGGCGTGCACGTCATGGTCGTACGCCCCGGCTTCGTCCGGACCCGGATGACCGCCGGCCTCCCCGAGGCGCCCCTCGCCACCACGCCCGAGGCGGTCGCCACGGCCGTGGAACTGGGTCTGCGACGCCGCTCGGAGACGGTGTGGGTCCCGGGCGCGCTGCGGGTGGTGATGTCGGCACTGCGGCATCTGCCGCGGGGGGTGTTCCGGCGGTTGCCGATCTGAGAGGGGGTGGCTGCGGACCCGCCGGCGGATCAGCGCGTGGGGACCGAGCCCCGTTCCACGCGGCCGGCCTGGGGCGGGACCACCGAGCCGCCGCCGAACGTGAACTCGCGCAGCTTGCGCCACACGCCGTCGGCGCCCTGTTCGTAGAGGGCGAAGCCGGTGCAGGGCCACTCGGCCTCGTAGCCGGCGAGTTCCTCGAAGGCGCGGTCCATGGCCGCCTCGTCGATGCCGTGGGCGACGGTGACGTGCGGGTGGTACGGGAACTGCAGTTCGCGTGCGACCGGCCCGGCGGGGTCGCGGACCTGCTGCTGCAGCTCGGTGCAGGCCTCCGCGCCCGCGACGACGCGGACGAACACCACCGGCGACAGGGGCCGGAAGGTGCCCGTGCCGGACAGGCGCATGGGGAACGGCCGGCCGGCCGCGGCGACCTCGGTCAGATGGGCCTCGACGGCCGGCAGGACGGTCTCGTCGATCTCCGTCGGCGGCAGCAGGGTGACGTGCGTGGGGATGCCGTGAGCCGCGGCGTCGCCGAAGCCCGCGCGCAGCTGCTGGAGCTCGCTGCCGTGAGGCTCCGGGACCGCGATCGAGACACCGATCGTTACGGTCCCCACATCGTCTCCTGTCGGTTCAGTTAGCGGGCCGCTGATACGACCACCCGGTTATCGACTGTACGGCCACGACCCGGTTACAGGCAGGCGCAACCGGAGTGATGTACAGCGCTGTGCGGTGGTACGGCTGCGCGCGGGGGCGGGTTCAGTGCTTGGCGGGCAGGAAGCCGACCCTGTCGTACGCCTGGGCGAGGGTCTCCGCGGCGACCGCGCGGGCCTTCTCGGCGCCCTTGGCCAGGATCGAGTCGAGCGTCTCGGAGTCGTCCAGGTACTGCTGCGTGCGCTCCCGGAACGGCGTCACGAACTCGACCATGATCTCGGCGAGGTCCGTCTTGAGCGCGCCGTACATCTTGCCCTCGTACTCCTGCTCCAGCTCGGCGATCGACGTGCCGGTGAGCGTGGAGTGGATGGTGAGGAGGTTCGACACGCCGGGCTTGTTCTCCGCGTCGTAGCGGATCACCGTGTCCGTGTCGGTGACCGCGCTCTTGACCTTCTTCGCCGTGGCCTTCGGCTCGTCGAGGAGGTTGATGAGGCCCTTCGGCGTGGACGCCGACTTGCTCATCTTGATCGACGGGTCCTGAAGGTCGTAGATCTTCGCCGTCTCCTTGAGGATGTACGGCTTCGGGACGGTGAAGGTGGGGCCGAAGCGGCCGTTGAAGCGCTCGGCGAGGTCGCGGGTGAGCTCGACGTGCTGGCGCTGGTCCTCGCCGACGGGGACCTCGTTCGCCTGGTAGAGCAGGATGTCCGCGACCTGGAGGATCGGGTACGTGAACAGGCCGACCGAGGCGCGCTCGGCGCCCTGCCGGGCGGCCTTGTCCTTGAACTGGGTCATCCGGCTGGCCTCGCCGAAGCCGGTGAGGCAGTTCATGATCCAGGCGAGCTGGGCGTGCTCGGGGACGTGGCTCTGGACGAACAGCGTGCACCGGTCCGGGTCCAGCCCCGCGGCCAGCAGCTGGGCGGCGGCCAGGCGGGTGTTGGCGCGCAGGTCCTCGGGGTCCTGCGGGATGGTGATCGCGTGCAGGTCGACGACCATGTAGAACGCGTCGTGGGTCTCCTGCAGGGCCACCCACTGGCGGACGGCGCCGAGGTAGTTGCCGAGGTGGAACGAGCCGGCGGTGGGCTGGATGCCGGAGAGCACGCGGGGTCGGTCAGAGGCCATGCTCACCATTCTCTCAGGTCCCGGAGGGCGATCCGGAACTGGTCCGAAACAGGGGGGAACCGATCCGTGCCCGGCGGTGTAACAAGCATGTGAGGACGCGGGAGGGGGGCCGCATCGTCGATGAGGCCGCGGTGATCGCACGCGTACGCGCCGGAGATCCGGAGGCGTACGCGGTGCTGGTGCGTGCGCATACGGCGATCGCGCTCCGCGCGGCCGCGGCGCTCGGGGCGGGGCCGGACGCGGAGGACGTGGTGCAGCAGGCCTTCGTCAAGGCGTACTGCGCGCTGGGCCGGTTCCGGGACGGCATGGCGTTCAGTTCCTCGCCGAGGACGGCACGCCGTGGGTGCGTTCCGATCCGGCGCCCGGCGTGGACGACGACGACATCCGCTGGCATCGGGCACCGCGCTCGATCCACTCGCAGATGGACCGGGCCGGGCTGCTCGGAGAGCCGGTGGAGCCGGCCGCAGCAGCCCTGCCCGTGCCCGACGGGAGCACCGGTGACCGGTCCGCCGCGAGAGGGTCCGGCCCGGTCGGCGGCGGTGTCTGGTGGGCGGCCGGGGGCCTGCTCCTGGGGCTCGGCGGCGGTCATGTCCTACGCCGCGCGGCGGCCCGGCACGAAGCCGGACCACCGCCAGGAGAGGAGCCACGACATGAGCTGATCGACCTGGGGTCCCTGACGTCGGTGAGCGCGTCGAGATCCCGCCTGCGATGAGCCCGGCGGGGCTCAGCCGAGGTCGATCTCGGGGTAGAGCGGGAAGCCCGCCACCAGGTCCGTCGCCCTGCGGGAGATCTCGTCGGCGATCTTCGGGTCGAGGACGTGGGCCGCCTTGGAGGGGGCGCCCGACTTGGTGGTGCCCGGCTCGGTGGTGGTGAGGACGCGGTCGATCAGGCCCGCGACCTCGTCCATCTCCGCCGTGCCGAGGCCGCGGGTGGTGAGCGCGGGCGTGCCGATGCGGATGCCCGAGGTGTACCAGGCGCCGTTCGGGTCGGCGGGGATGGCGTTGCGGTTGGTGACGATGCCCGACTCGAGGAGGGCGGCCTCGGCCTGGCGGCCGGTGAGGCCGTAGGAGGAGGCGACGTCGATCAGGTTCAGGTGGTTGTCCGTACCGCCCGTGACCAGCGTGGCGCCGCGGCGCATGAGGCCCTCGGCGAGCGCCCGGGAGTTGTCGACGATGCGCTGGGCGTAGTCGCGGAAGGACTCCTGGCGGGCCTCGGCCAGGGCGACGGCCTTGGCGGCCATCACGTGCGGGAGCGGGCCGCCGAGGACCATCGGGCAGCCGCGGTCGACCTGGTCCTTCAGGGAGTCGTCGCACAGGACCATGCCGCCGCGGGGGCCGCGCAGGGACTTGTGGGTGGTGGTCGTCACGATCTGCGCGTGCGGCACCGGGTCGAAGTCGCCGGTGAGGACCTTGCCCGCGACCAGGCCCGCGAAGTGCGCCATGTCCACCATGAGCGTGGCGCCGACCTCGTCGGCGATCTCGCGCATGATCCGGAAGTTCACCAGACGGGGGTAGGCCGAGTAGCCGGCGACGATGATCAGCGGCTTGAACTCGCGGGCGGAGGCGCGCAGGGCCTCGTAGTCGAGGATGCCGGTGGCCGGGTCCGTGCCGTAGGAGCGCTGGTCGAACATCTTGCCGGAGATGTTCGGGCGGAAGCCGTGGGTGAGGTGGCCGCCGGCGTCCAGGGACATGCCGAGCATGCGCTGGTTGCCGAAGGCGCGGCGCAGCTCCGCCCAGTCCTCCTCGGAGAGCTCGTTGACCTGGCGGACGCCGGCCTTCTCCAGGGCGGGCAGCTCGACGCGCTGGGCGAGGACCGACCAGAAGGCGACGAGGTTGGCATCGATACCGGAGTGCGGCTGGACGTAGGCGTGGCGGGCGCCGAAGAGTTCCTTGGCGTGCTCGGCGGCCAGCGACTCGACGGTGTCGACGTTGCGGCAGCCGGCGTAGAAGCGGCGGCCGATGGTGCCCTCGGCGTACTTGTCGCTGAACCAGTTGCCCATCGCCAGGAGCGTGGCCGGGGAGGCGTAGTTCTCCGAGGCGATCAGCTTGAGCATCTCGCGCTGGTCGGCGACCTCCTGGCCGATGGCGTCCGCCACGCGGGGTTCCACGGCGCGGATGACGTCGAGGGCTGCGCGGTAGGCGGTGGAAGCGGTGGAGAGGGGCTCGGCTGACATGTGTGGGACCTCCGGACGTTGTGTTCAGCGTTCACGGTACGGCCCAGGCGCACGGCTCTCTCTGCTCGGGCCGCTCCCCGATGGTTAGTCCATCCCAGCGCGCCAGTCACGGCCCTCGGTCAGCCTACCGGGTCGCCCTTCGGTGCCGGGCGCGGGTTTCGCACCTCAGAGGATCACGTGGGGAAGAAACCTCGCGTACTCGTCCGTGATCAGGCCCGACGACTCGCGGATGCCCAGGCCCGCCGACTCGTCCTCCACCACCCAGGCGCC
Organism: Streptomyces olindensis; assembly: GCF_040645895.1. Taxonomy (NCBI): domain Bacteria; kingdom Bacillati; phylum Actinomycetota; class Actinomycetes; order Kitasatosporales; family Streptomycetaceae; genus Streptomyces; species Streptomyces olindensis. The sequence continues at coordinate 103,673 of NZ_JBEYZD010000002.1, forward strand.
CAGGACCACGCGGTTGCCGTCGAAGTCGGGCAGGGGGGCCAGTTGCTGGTAGCAGCAGGGTTCGTCGCGCGGGGCGGGGTCCGTGCCGGGCTCGTGGATGGTGACGCCCGCGCCCTCCCGGCCGAGGAGGGGCTTGGCGGCCCAGCCCGTGGCGGTGAGGTCCCGGGGGCCGTCCAGGTAGGCCGGGAGGAGGTTCGGGTGGCCGGGGTAGAGCTCCCAGAGGATCGCGAGCAGCGCCTTGTTGCTGAGGAGCATCTTCCAGGCCGGTTCTATCCACAGGGTGGAGCCCGTGCCGCCGCCGTTGTCGAGGGTGTCCAGGACGTGGCCGGCGAAGCGGTCGGTGGTGAGCCACTCCCAGGGGTAGAGCTTGAAGATGCTGCGGATGAAGCGGAGGCGCTGGTCGACGAAGCGGCCGGAGAGGCGGTCCCAGCCGATCTCCTCCATCGAGATCCACTCGGTGGGCAGCCCGGCCTGCTCGGCGGTCTCCTTGAGGTAGGCGACCGTCATCAGGTCCTCGCCGAGTTCGTCGGCGGAGGAGTACGCGAAGTACAGGGGGCTGCCCGGCGGGAGGAGGGCGGACTGCTTCTTCCAGGCGTCGATGAGGCGTTCGTGGAGGGAGTTCCACTGGTCGGCGCCGGGGAAGCGCTCCTCCATCCAGAACCACTGGGGGGAGGCGGCCTCGACCAGTGACGTGGGGGTGTCGGCGTTGTACTCCAGGAGCTTGGCCGGGCCGGTGCCGTCGTAGCGGAGGTCGAAGCGGCCGTAGACGGAGGGGAGTTCGGCGCGGCGGTGCCAGGCCTCGGCGACCGCCCGGGCCACGCGGGGGTCGGTGATGCCCAGGTCGGCGAAGCGGTCCTCGGCGACGATGTGTTCGGCCGCCGCGAGGCACATGCGGTGGAGGTCCTCGACCACCTCCTCCAGGGCCTCGATCTCCGGGAGGGTGAAGACGTAGTAGGCGCTCTCGTCCCAGTAGGGGCGCAGGGAGTCGTCGGGGTAGCGGGTGAGCGGGTAGATCAGGCCCTGTTCCTCGACGGTCTGCTGCCAGCCGGCGCGGGGCTCTGCAGTGCGGCGTTCCATCTGCGTACGGCCCGGTCAGCCGCCGCCGCTGCCGGAGCCGGAGCAGCCGAAGCCGCCCCGGTCGACGGCCTCGCTGCGGCTGAAGGTGCCGTGGTCGGCGTAGCCGCCGCTGACGTCGGCGTCGTAGTACCAGTCGGCGTCCATGGCCCTGGTCTTGCCGGTGTTCTTGCGGGCCTTGCCGGTGGAGGAGCCGGAGGACGACGTGCAGTTCTTGTCGGCGACGATCTTGTAGCCGTTGATGTAGTCGTAGCTCTCCCGGTCCACACAGCGGCGGTCCGGGTCGGAGCCGCACGCGGACAGTGCCGCCGCGAGGACGCCCATGCCGCCCAGCACCACCGTGCTCGAACGCAGTCGTCGCCGTGTTTCCGCCATGTCCTGTCTCCCCGTGGTGTCCCCGTGCGCACTGCCGGGTGTCCCCGTGTGCACTGCCGAGCGGACAGCCTAGAGAGCGGTGGGAACGGGCGTGCAGGAGGCCCCCCGGGCTAGCGTCCTCCCCCGCCGTCGGATTGTGGCCTTTGGAGCGGTGTGGGCTTTTGGTGCCCTGGGTGACGCGCGCTGGGGGAAGTGACCGCAAGTGCTTTCCCGGCTACACACAACCTTCACCTTCCGGACAACCGGAAAATCCTTTGTTGAATCTTGAACGCGGAGGGAGCGCTTTCCGTAAGGGACGGCGTGACCAGTAATCCCGTCACGGTCACCGTGGCCTATCGCGTGACGCCGGGCCGTGCGGCCGACTTCCACTCCTGGGGGTGGGCCATGCTGGGCGCGACCGCGCGTCAGCCGGGATTTCTGGGGGGTGGGGTACTTGTCGACGGAGGGGCGGAGTGGCATGTCGTCTATCGCTTCGCCAGCGAGGGTTCGGCCCTGGCCTGGGAGAAATCGCCTTCCCGGGCACAGTGGGATGCCCGGCTGGAGGGAATCGCCCGGGAGGCCGAGCGCAGGCGGGTGCCGGGTGCCCGGGCCTGGTTCGATGCGCAGACCCTGACTCCGGCGCCGCCTGCTCCGCCGTCGAAATGGAAACTTTGGTTCGTGAATATGAGCGCGGTTTTTCCGCCGGTGCTCCTGTTCAATCTGACGGTGCTTCCCTATCTCGGTGACCTCAATGCACTGCTGCGCACGCTGTTGTTGTGTCTGTGTGTGACGGCCCTTGTCACCTGGATTCTCATGCCACGGCTCCAGCGTTTCTTCAGGAAATGGCTGTACCCGTCGCTCCAGGCGCTGCGCGGACGGCACAAACGCCGGGCCACCTAGGCTCGCGAACGAACAGAGGGAGGTGGGCGGGTGAAGACCCTGCTCATCGACAATTACGACTCGTACACGTACAACCTGTTCCAGCTGATCGCCGAGGTCAACGGCGAGGAGCCGGTGGTGGTCCGCAACGACGTGTCCGTCGACGACCTGCCGGATCCCGGGAAGTTCGACAACCTCGTGGTGTCCCCCGGCCCCGGACACCCGGGTGACGCGCGGGACTTCGGCATCGGGGCCAGGCTGCTCGCCACGTGTCCGGTGCCCGTGCTGGGCGTGTGCCTGGGGCATCAGGGCATCGCGCTCGCGGAGGCCGGGCTGGTGGGGCCGGCCCCGGAGCCGCGGCACGGGCATCTGTCCACGGTCCGGCACGACGAACGGGATCTGTTCCGGGGCCTGCCGCAGCACTTCACCGCCGTCCGCTACCACTCGCTGGCCGTGCGCGAGCCGTTGCCCGCGTCGCTGGAGGCGACGGCCTGGGCGGAGGACGGCGTCCTGATGGGGCTGCGGCACCGCAGCCGGCCGCTGTGGGGCGTGCAGTTCCACCCGGAGTCCGTCCTCACGGAGTACGGCCACCGCATGCTGGTGAACTTCCGGAACCTGACCGCCGAGCGGGCCGGCAAGCTGCGCACGAAGAACACGGCGGTGCCGTCGCACGAGGGCGTGCTGCGCCGCCCCGGGGTGCCGGAGTGCGACGCCGGGGTACGGCGGCCGGGAGCGGGGGTGGTCGTCGGGACCGGGGCGGTCGTCGCCGGGAACGGCGTCGTCCCACGCCCTGCGGCCGCCGCGGCCGTCTTCCAGGTCACCGCGGTCTCCCGTGGCGAGGCGTGCCGGCCCGGCGGGGGCACGGCGTCCGGCGGAGCGGCCGAGCCTGAGGGGATCGCCGCGTCCCGCGATGCCGCCGGGGCTGACGGGGCCGCCACGTCGGGAGGTACCGCGTCCGGCGGGGCTGCCAAGCCCGACGGGGGCGCCGCGTCCCGCGAAGCCGCCAGGTCCGACGGGGCCGTCACGTCGGGGAGTGTGGCGTCCGGCGGGGCTGCCAGGCCCGACAGGGTCGCCACGTCCGACGGAGCTGCCAGGACCGACGGGGTCGCCGCGTCCGGCGAAGGTGCCAGGACCGCTGAGGCTGCCAAGCCTGGCGGGACCGCCGCGTCCCGCCAGGCCGCCGGGTCCGACGGGGCCGTCACGTCGGGAGGTACCGCGTCCCGCGAAGCCGCCAGGTCCGACGGGGCCGTCACGTCGGGGAGTGTGGCGTCCGGCGGGGCTGCCAGGCCCGACAGGGTCGCCACGTCCGACGGAGCTGCCGGGCCCGACAGGATCACCGCGTCCGACGGAGCAGCCAAGACCGGTGAAGCTGCCAGGTCCGCGGGAACCGTGCCGGCGGTGGGTGCCGGGTCCGGCCGGGGTGCCGTGGGCGGCAGGGGTGCCCTGGGCGGCACAGCAGTGGCGTCCTCCGCCACCATTCCCCGGCCCCGCCGCCCCGACCGTGTCGGGTACCGGCTGCACAGTCGGCGGATCACCGGTGCCGTCGACACCGAGGCGGTGTTCGGCCGGATGTTCGCCGGGGCCCCGCGCGGGTTCTGGCTGGACAGCTCCCTGGTCGAGCCGGGTCGGTCCCGGTTCTCGTTCCTCGGGGACGGCAGCGGGCCGCTCGCCGAGTTCGTGCGGTACGACGTCGGCACCGGGCGCTGCGAGATCGAGCGGGCGGGGCGGCCGGTGCGGAAGGTCACGGCGAGTGTCTTCGACTACCTGAAGCGGCAGTTGACGAACCGTCGCGTGGACGCGACCGGGCTGCCGTTCGACTTCACCGGGGGCTATGTCGGCTACTTCGGCTACGAGATGAAGGCCGACTGCGGGTCGCCCAACCGGCACCGCTCCCCGGTCCCGGACGCCGCCTGGCTGTTCGCCGACCGGGTGATCGCGGTGGACCACCAGGAGGGCTTCACGTACGCCGTCTGCCTGGCCGAGGACACCCCGCAGGCCGCCCGGGAGGCCGCCGACTGGCTGGAGGGCGCCCTGGCCGACCTCAGCTGCGTGGCGGCGGAGCGGCCGCCCCTGCCCGTGCCGCCGGCCCCGGCGGACCCCGGCGCCGCCGAGCCGTGGCTGGTGCGCGACCGGGCCCGGTACCTCGCGGACATCGAGGCGTGCCGGCGGGAGCTGCGGGCCGGCACCAGCTACGAGGTCTGCCTGACCAACGCCGCCCGGCTGCCCGCCCCGCCCGACACCTTCGAGTTCTACCGGACGCTGCGCCGCGACAACCCGGCGCCGTACGCGGCGTTCCTGAGGTTCGGGGAGCTGGAGGTGGCCGGCTCCTCGCCCGAGCGGTTCCTGCGGATCGGCCGGGACGGCACGGTCGAGGCCAAACCCATCAAGGGGACCGCGCCCCGGGGCGACAGTCCCGCACAGGACGCCCGGCTGCGGGACGCGCTCGCGTCGGACGCCAAGACGCGGGCCGAGAACCTGATGATCGTGGACCTGCTCCGCAACGACCTGGGGCAGGTCTGCCGGACCGGGTCGGTGCGGGTGTCCAAGCTCATGGCCACGGAGACGTACGCCACGGTGCACCAGCTCGTCTCGACCGTGCAGGGCAGGCTGCGCCCGGGCACGGACGCGGTGGACTGCGTGCGGTCCTGCTTCCCGGGCGGCTCCATGACCGGTGCGCCCAAGCTGCGCACCATGGAGATCATCGACTCGCTGGAGACCGAGGCCCGGGGCGTCTACTCGGGGGCGCTCGGCTACTTCGGGTGCGGCGGCGGCGCCGATCTCAGCATCGTGATCCGGACCGCCGTGGTCGCCGACGGTCGGCTGCACCTGGGTGCGGGCGGGGCGATCGTCCTCGGCTCCGATCCGGAGGCCGAGTACGAGGAGATGCTGCTGAAGACGGCGGCCCCGATGCGGGCCCTGAACCAGCACACGGCCGACCGGATGCGGCGGCAGGCCCCGCCGGGGAGCCGGGCGGGGACGGCCGAGGAGGCCCGGCGATGACCAGTCCGCAGGTCGCCCCGCACCCGGCCGAGGCCGGGGCGCCCGGGAATCTCGCCGCCCAGCTGGCCGGGCTGGCCGAGCGGCGCGGCTGGGGCGGGCGGGCCGCCTTCCACCAGGGCCACCGGTCCTGGACCCACGGCGAGGTGCACGACCTCGCGGCCCGGGCCGCGACCGTGCTGGCCGGGCACGGGGTCCGGCCCGGCGACCGCGTGCTGCTGGCGCTGCCCGACTCCCTCGCCTGGGTGACGGCCTTCCTCGCCACCGCCCGCCTGGGTGCCGTGGCGGTCCTGGTCAACCCCGAACTCCCGGCGGCCGACCACGTGTTCCTCGCCGAGGACACCGGGGCCGTGCTGTGCGTGACGGGCCCGGGTCTGGAGGAGCGGTTCGCCGGCCGGTCACGCCTCGGCGCCGACCAGCTGATGGCCCTGGCACCGGCCGCCGGGCCCGTGCCCGCCCACCAGGTCGACGCGCGGAGCCCCCTCTACGTCCAGTACACCTCCGGCACCACGGGCCGCCCCAAGGGTGTCGTGCACACGCACGGCGATCCGCGGACGTACCACGACCTGATCGGCCGGCGGGTGCTGCGGATCACCGCGGACGACGTCACCCTGTCGGTGTCGAAGCTGTTCTTCGCCTACGGCTTCGGCAACGCCTTCGTCTTCCCGCTCTTCTCGGGCTCGTCCGCCGTCCTGGTGGACCGGCGCCCCACGCCCGCGACCCTCGACGAGCTCGTCGCCCGGCACCGGGTGACGCTGCTCTACTCCGTGCCGTCCGCGTACGCCGCCCTGGTGGCCGAGCGGGGCAGTGGGCACGAGGGGTGCTTCGCGTCGGTGCGGGCGGCGGTGTCGGCCGGGGAGAGCCTGCCGGAGCCGCTGGCCGAGCAGGTGGGCGCGCTGCTGGACGCGCCGGTGCTGGAGCAGATCGGCTCCACCGAGGCCGGGCACGCGTTCTGCGCCAACGGCTTCGCCCACCACCGCCCGGGCACGGTCGGGCGTCCCGTGCCCGGCTTCGAGGTGGAGCTGCGCGACCGGGACGGGCGCCCGGTGCCGGACGGCGAGGAGGGCGAGATGTGGGTGCGCGGGCCGACGGTGACGCCCGGCTATCTGAACCGGCCCGAGGAGACCGCCCGGACCCTGGTGGGCGGCTGGCTGGCGACGCGGGACCGGGCCCGCCGCGAGCCGGACGGCTCCTACCGGCATCTGGGCCGCGTCGACGACATGGAGATGGTCGGCGGGATCACCGTGTCCCCGCTGGAGGTGGAGGCCGTGCTGCGCGGTCACCCGGCGGTGCGGGAGGTGGCGGTCGCCGCCGTCGCGGACGGGCGGGGCGCGAGCCGGCTGCGGGCCTTCGTGGTGCCGGCCGCGCCGGTGCGGGACGGGCTGGCGGACGAACTCATCGCCCTGGCGCGGGAGAACCTCGCCGCGTTCAAGGTCCCCCGCAGCGTCAGCTTCGTCCCGTCGCTGCCCCGCACGGCGACCGGGAAGCTCCGTCGCCTGCTGGTCCGCCGGGGCGCCTGGTGAACCACCTCGGAAAGGAACGGCCCATGAGACAGCCCCTGTTCGCCGACCGCGGTTTCTATCTGGGACCGGTCTTCCGGCGTGCCGCCGACCGGCACGGGGCCGTCTTCGTCACCCTGGACCGGCCGCTGGACGTCGCCCCCGCCCTCGGGGTCGACCTGACCTACACGGTCCTGGCCGAGCTGGTCGAGGAGTTGTCGGGGCGGCTGTGGGAGGCGGGGGTGCGGCCCTCGGAGCAGGTCGTCGTGCACAAGGCGGACAACGTCGACCTCATGCTGCTGACCTGCGCGGTCTCCCGTATCGGGGCCGTGCCGGTGCTGCTGTCGCCGGCGCTGGCCCCCGCCGTGGCCGGGCAGCTCCTGGCACGGCTGCGCCGGCCCTGGCTGATCACCGACGGCGCGACGCTGGACGGACTGCGGGGCGTCGACCTGCCCGGGCTCGTGCGGCGGACGCTCACCGTCGACGACGCGCCCGGGGCGGAACCCCTGGCGCGGCACGCCGGCGCCGAGCCGCCCCCGCCCGTACGGCTCCATCCCCGCGAACCCGCCCTGATCACGCACAGCTCCGGGACCACGGGCGTGCCCAAACTGGCCGTGCACTGCGCACAGGCCATGTGGAACCGGCTCGTGCCGCAGCAGGCGATGGGCTGGCCCACCCGGGGCGAGACCGCGGCCCTGCACATGTCGTTCGTGCACTCGCGCTTCTACCATCTGCTCGGCGTGCTGCTGCACTTCGGCAGCCCGCTCGTACTGATCACCGACCCGGACCCGGCCGCGGTGGGCCCGCTGCTGGTCCGGCACCGGCCCGGCATCGTGGAGACGCACCCCAACACGTTCGTGCTGTGGGAGGAGCTGGCCGGCGCGCCCGGCGCCCCGCTGTCCCGGGTCCGGTCGTACGGCTCGACGTTCGACGCGATCCATCCGCGTACCGTGCGGCGGCTGCTGGGCGCGTCGCGGCGCCGTACGCCCTGGCTGGTCCAGCTGTACGGGCAGAGCGAGACGGGCCCGGTGGCGTTCCAGGTGGTGACCCGGCGCAGCGCCGCCCGCGCGGACGGCCGCCGGGTCGGGTACGGGATACCCGGCTTCACCCGGGTCCGTGTCACCGACGCCGGGGGCAGAACGGTCCCGCCGGGCACACCGGGCCGGATCGAGGCCCGCACCCGGGGCCGGATCCTCACCTACCTCGGCATGCCGGAGCGTTACGACCGTCAGCTCACCGACGGCTGGTGGGAGATGGGCGACATGGGCTACCGGAGCCGTCTGGGCGCGCTGTACCTGATCGACCGGGAGGTGGACCAGATCGACGCCGTGCACAGCAACCTGGAGGTCGAGGACGCGCTGATGTCCCGGCTGGAGGAGCTGCGCGAGGTCGTCATCGTGCCGGGCGCGGACCGGGAGCCGGTGCCGGTGGTGTGCGTGCGCGGCGAGCGGCCCCTGGACCCGGAGCGCTGGCGGCGGGCCACGGCGGACCTGCCGGTGATGGCCGAGCCGCGGCAGTGGCGGTTCGAGGACCTGCCGATGACCGCCACGTGGAAGGTGAAGCGGGTGGAGATCGCCCGCATGCTGGCCGGTGCCCGGGCCGAAGGCGCCCGGGCATGACCCCGGTCCTGGTCGTGGGCGCCGGACCCGTGGGCCTGTCGGCGGCGCTGGCGCTGCGGGGGCACGGCCTCCCGGTCGTCCTGCTGGAGGCCGATCCCGAGGACCGGGAACGGCCGGGCAGCCGGGCCCTGTTCGTGCACCGGGAGACCCTCGCCCTGCTGGACGCGATGCTGCCCGGCCTCGCGGCGGAGATCACCGCGTACGGGCGGACGTGGCACACCAGGCGCACCCTCTACCGGGGCCGCGAGGTCTACGCCCGCGCCTACCCGCCGCCCTCCGGCCCGCCGCCCTTCACCAGCCTGCGGCAGACGGACACCGAACGGTTCCTGCGGGCGGCCTGCGAGCGGACCGGGGTGGAGTTCGTGTGGGGGGCGCGCGTGGCGGGCGGGCACGCCACGTCGAGCGGGGTCCGGCTGACGGGTGAGGACGGGCGGGTGTGGAGCGGCTCCCACGCCGTCGCCGCCGACGGGGCCCGCTCCACGGTCCGGCGCGAGCTGGGCATCGCGCTGGAGGGCACCCACGGCGAGGGCTTCCACGTCGTCGTGGACGTCGCCGACGTCCCGGGCGCCGAGCTGCCGCTGGAGCGGGTCTTCCACTACGAGCACCCCGGGGTCGGCGGGCGCAGTGTGATGCGGGTGCCGTTCACCGGGGGCTTCCAGGTGGACCTGCAGTGCCGGGACGACGACCGGCCGGAGGCGTACGGCACCGAGGAGGCCGTACGGCGGTGGCTGCCCGCGGTCGTCGGGGACGGCTACGGCGACCGGATCCTGTGGGTGTCGACGTACCGCTTCCTGCGCAAGGTGGCCGCCTCGTTCACCGATCCGCGGGAGCGGGTGCTGCTGGCCGGCGAGGCGGCGCACCTGTTCCCGCCGTTCGGGGCGCGCGGGATGAACAGCGGGATCGCGGACGCGGCGGCGGCCGCCGAGGCCATCGCCGCGGGGACCGGCGAGGCGGTCGCGCGCTTCGCCGAGGTGCGCCGCGCGGCGGCCCTGTTCAACAGCGCCGCCGCCGGCACGGCCCTGGACCATCTGCGGCCGCGCCGCCGGATCGTGCGGGTCCGGCAGCGGGCCGCGGCGGCGCTGGCGCCGGTGCTGCCCTGGTGCGGATCCTGGTTGGAGCACGCGCCGTACGGGCCCCGGCACGGGGCACCGGCCGTCGCGGGCCGCACGTACTGAAGGAGGAACGCGTGGAGACCGGACCGGTGGTGGCGGAGGGCCTGTGGACGTGGACGGCGGGCCGTGGCCTGGCCCCTGCCCCGGACCAGGCGGTGGGGGGACGGCTGCTGGTGGCGGACTCCTGGCTGCTGCGCGAGGGCCGGGTGCGGGCCTACGCCCGGCACCGGGAGCGGTTCTCGCGGTCCTGCGGGGACTGCGGCGGGCCGGAGCCGCGCCGGCTCGCCGCGTTCTGGCAGGACGTGACCGCCGTGCTGCCGCGCACGGGTGAGTGGTTCCCGCGGGTGGAACTCGCCGCCGGGTCGCTCGAGTTGCGGCTGCGGCTGCGGCCCGCGCCACCGCTCGGAGCGGGGGTCCGGCTGTGGGCGGCGGGGCAGCCCGATCCGCGCACCGTGCCCCGCCGGAAGGGCCCGGACCTGGACGCCCTGGACCGGGTGCGCCGCCGGGCCCGCGGCGAGGGCGCCGACGAGGCGGTGCTGATCGCGCCCTCGGGCACGGTCCTGGAGTCGGCCACGGCCGGTGTCCTGTGGTGGGAGGACGACACCCTGTGTCTGCCCCCGCCCGGGCTGCCCGTCCTGCCGAGCGTGACCGCCGGGCTGGTCCAGGAGCGGGCGCTGCGCTCCGGGATCCGCATCGCGCACCGCGAGCGGACCGTGGCCGAGCTGGACGGCCGTGAGGTGTGGCTGGTGAACGCGCTGCACGGGATCCGGCCCGTGACGGAATGGACCGGGCGGCCGATGCGGGTGCCTCCGGCGGAACGGGCCGGGGAATGGCGGGCGTGGCTGGACGGAATGATGGAACCGCTGCCGATGTGCTGAATCACGGGGAATGATGACCTGAATCACGGGGAACGATGAGCTGAATCACGGGGAACGATGAGCTGAATCCGGGAAACAGAAAAGCCGGGTCGGGAATTCCCACCCGGCTGTTTTCTGCTGCCTGATTCAGTTTTTCGGCACCATTCGCGTCGCTATCGCGATCCGGTTGTACGCGTTGATGACGGTGGCCGCCCAGATGAGGGCCGCGAGCTGCGTCTCGTCGAAGACCTCGGCCGCCTCGGCGTAGACCGCGTCGGGGACGCGGCCGTCATGGACCAGCGTCACCGCCTCGGTCAGGGCCAGTGCGGCCCGCTCGCGTGCCGTGAAGAAGGGCGTCTCCCGCCAGGCGGTGAGGGTGTGCAGGCGCTGCTCGGTCTCGCCGGCGCGGCGGGCGTCCTTGGTGTGCAGATCGAGGCAGAAGGCGCAGCCGTTGATCTGCGAGGCGCGGATCCTGACGAGTTCCAGCAGTTCCGGTTCGACTTTGGCGTCCTGCGCCGCGGACACGGCGGCGGCGTGCAGGGAGCCCATTGCGGCGGAGACGTCGGGGGTTTTTTCCTTCAGGGCGACACGCGGTATGGAGGGGATTTCGCTCATGGGGCGACCCTATCCTTCCGGCGGTATTCCGGAGGTGAATTCGCGGGATTATCCGGGGAGTACCCTGCACAGCGCCTCCAGCGCCCCCGACCAGGCGTGCTCCGGCGGTGTGCCGTATCCGACGACCAGGGCGTCGACCGGCTCGGCGAGCGCCCCGGGGCGCCGGTATTGGGTGAGTCCGTGGACCGCGAGGCCCTGCCAGCGGGCGGCCTGGACCACCGACTGTTCGGTGCCGGGCGGCAGCCGCAGCAGGACGTGCAGGCCCGCCGCGATGCCGGTGACGCGGGCTTGCGGGGCCCGGGCCGCGACGGCGGCGACCAGGGCGTCCCGCCGGCGCCGGTAGCGCAGGCGGGTCGCGCGGACGTGCCGGTCGTAGGCGCCGGACGTGAGGAACTCGGCCAGGGTCAGCTGATCGAGCACCCCGCAGGTGTCGACACCGCCCTTGGCCTCGGCGATCCGCTCGGCCAGGTCCGGGGGCAGCACCATCCAGCCCAGCCGCAGCCCGGGCGCGAGGGACTTGCTCGCGGTGCCCAGGTAGACCACCCGGTCGGGGTCCAGGCCCTGGAGCGCGCCGACGGGCTGCCGGTCGTAGCGGAACTCGCCGTCGTAGTCGTCCTCCAGCACCAGCCCGCCGGTGCGCCGCGCCCAGTCGACGACGGCCGTACGGCGGTCGCGGTGCAGGGGCATGCCCATGGGGAACTGGTGGGCGGGGGTGAGCAGGACGGCGTCGGCGGCCGGCCCGATCGGGTCCGTGCCCAGCCGGTCGAAGGGCAGCGGGACGATGTCGAGGCCCGATGTGGTCAGGAGCCTGCCGTGCACGTCGAGGCCGTACGACTCGACCGCGACCGTCCGTGCCCCGCGCGCCCGCAGGGCCGTGCCGAGCAGCTTGAGGCCGTGGGCGAACCCGGCGCACACCAGGATCCGTTCGGGGTCGGCGCGGACGCCCCGGGCCCGGGAGAGGTAACCGGCGAGCGCGGTCCGCAGCTCGGGGCGGCCGCGGGGGTCGTCGCCGTAGTCCAGGGCGTGGTGGGGGGCGGCGTTGAGGGCGCGGCGGGCCGCCTTGAGCCACTCCGCGCGCGGGAAGGACGCGAGGTCGGGGCTGCCGGGGCGCAGGTCGTAGGCGGGGCGGCTGCGGGCCCGGGGGTGGGGTGCCGTACCGGTGGGCGGGACGACCTCGCGCTCGGCGACCCGAGTCCCGGAGCCCTGGCGGGCCGTGAGCCAGCCCTCGGCGACCAGGTCGGCGTAGGCGTCGGCGACCGTGTTGCGGGCGATGCCCAGGTCGGCGGCGAGCGCGCGGGAGGAGGGCAGCCGGGTGCCGGGGGCGAGCCGGCCGGAGCGCACCGCCTCGCGCAGGGCGTCCGTCAGCCCCCGGCGCAGGCCCGGCCCGGTCGGCTCCACGTGCAGGTCGATGCCCAGAGTGGCCCACGGTTCCGCCATGGAAATGGACCATACTCCTGGGCTGCTTCCTTCCTAGGGTCGAGGTCATGACGACGCATACCGAGGAACCAGTGACCACCACGACGACCGCGACGAGCGGGGAGTTCGCCCCCGAGCGGCCCGCCCGGCTGGAGTGGGCCAGGCACGCGCCCGAGGTGTACAAGGCGATGATCCGGCTGGAGACCGCCGTCCGTAAGAATCTCGACCACACGCTGTACGAGCTGGTGAAGATCCGTGCCTCGCAGCTCAACCACTGCGCGTTCTGCCTCGACATGCACCTCGCGATCGCCCGGCGGCACGGCGTGCCCGAGCGGCAGCTCGATCTGCTGGCCGCGTGGGAGGAGGCGGGGGACGTCTTCGACGAGCGGGAGCGGGCCGCGCTGGCGCTGACGGAGGCGGTGACCGTGCCGACCGAGGGCTTCGTGCCGGACGAGGTGTACGAGCGGGCCGCCCAGCACTTCGACGACGTCCGGCTCGCCCATCTGATCGGGCTGGTCGTCGCCATCAACAACTGGAACCGGGTGATGGTCAGCCGCCGGATCCCGCCGGGAGGGTACACGCCATGAACAAGACCGACACGTTCCGGGCCCTGCACCGGCACCGGGCGCCCGGCGCCCCCCTGGTCCTGCCCGGGCCCTGGGACGCGGCCAGTGCCCGGGTGTTCGCCGAGGCGGGGTTCCCGGCGCTCGCCACGCCCAGTGCGGGGGTCGCGGCCTCCCTCGGGTACGAGGACGGGCAGGTCCCGGCCGACGAGATGTTCGCGGCGGTCGCCAGGATCGTCCGGGCCGTCGACGTGCCCGTGTCGGCGGACGTCGAGGGCGGATACGGGCTCGAGCCGAAGGAGCTGGTGGAGCGGCTGCTGGAGGTGGGGGCGGTGGGCTGCAACCTGGAGGACTCGGCGGACGGGGTGCTCAAGGACCCGCACGCGCACGCCGCCTGGCTGGCCCGGGTGCGGGAGGCGGCGGGTGACCGGCTGTTCCTCAACGCGCGCGTGGACACCTTCGCCCGCGGGGTCGCCGACCCGGAGCGGGCCATCGAGCGGGCGGCGCTGTACGTGGCGGCGGGTGCCGACTGCGTCTACCCGATCGGTGCCCCGCCGGACGTGCTGCCGCTGCTGCGGGCCGGGATCCAGGGGCCGATCAACGTGGGGGCCCCGACCGACGAGGGCCCCTCGCCCGCCGAACTCGGCGCGCGAGGGGCCACCCGGATCACCTTCGGGCCGGGGCTCCAGCGGCGGGCCACCCGCGCACTGCGGGAGATCGCCGCCGGCCTGCGAGGGTAGGGACGCTCAGGACAGCCACTTCCTCCAGGTGGACTCGTGGCTGTCCACCCACTTCTTCGCCGCCTCCTCCGGTGTCATCTTCTGTTCGGCGATCATCAGGGAGACCTCGTTCTGGTCCTCGGTCGTCCACTGGAACCTCTTCAGGAAGGCCGCCGCCTTGCCGCCGTTCTTGGCGAAGTCCGCGTTGAGGTACTTCTGCAGCGGCGTGTGCGGATAGGCGCAGGCGACCTTCTCCGGGTCGGCGTCGCAGCCCTCCTTGTACGGCGGCAGCTTCACCTCGGTCATCGGGACCTTCTTGAAGAGCCACTGCGGCGCGTACCAGTAGGTGAGGAAGGGCTTCTTCTCCTTGGCGAACTGCTTGATCTGCGTGATCTGCGCCGCCTCGGAGCCCGCGAACACCACCTGGTAGTCCAGCTTCAGGTTCTTCACCAGCGCCTTGTCGTTGGTGACGTAGGACGGCGAACCGTCCATCAGCTGGCCCTTGTCGCCGCTCTCGGGGGTGCGGAACAGGTGGGAGTACTTGTTGAGGTTCTTCCAGTTCGTGATGTCCGGGTGCTGCTTGGCGAGGTACGTCGGCACGAACCAGCCGATGTGGCCGGTGACGCCGAGTCCGCCGCCGCGGGCGATCGTCTTCTTGTCCTCGACGTACCGCTTCTCCTGCTCGGGGTGGCCCCAGTCCTCCATGATCGCGTCGACGCGGCCCTGGCTGAGGGCGTCCCAGGCGGGCACCTCGTCGACCTGGACGGTGTCGACGCGGTAGCCCAGCTCGTGCTCCAGCAGGTACTGGGCGACGGCCACGTTGGCCTGGGCGCCCACCCAGGACTGCACGGACATGGTCACGGTCTTGGCGCCCTGGGCGTTGGCGAAGGGCGAGGCCTGCTTGGTCATGTCGGCGGCGCCGCAGCCGGTGAGCAGCGCCAGGGAGCTCACCGCGGCGATCGCGGCGGTCGTACGGACTCGCATGTCACGCTCCCTTCTTCGCGCGGCGTTCGGTGGGCTGGGTCACCCGGTCGAGCATCAGGCCGAGGCAGACGATCGCCACGCCGGCCACCAGACCGGTCGCCAGATCGCCCTGGGCGAGGCCGAAGACGACGTCGTAGCCGAGTGCGCCACCGCCGACCAGGCCGCCGATGACGACGACGGCGAGGACCAGGACGAGGCCCTGGTTGACGGCGAGCAGCAGGGCGGGGCGGGCCAGCGGGAGCTGCACCTGCCGCAGTTGCTGCCAGCTGGTCGCGCCGAGCGAGCCGGAGGCCTCCAGCGCGGCCGGGTCGACCTGGCGCAGGCCCTGGGTGGTGATGCGGACGACGGCCGGCAGCGCGTAGACGATCGCGGCCGCGACGGCCGGGGCGCGGCCGACGCCGAACAGGGCGACGACCGGGATCAGGTACACGAACTGCGGCATCGTCTGGAAGACGTCGAGGACCGGGCGGAGCAGCCGTTCCAGGCGGTCGCTGCGGGCCGCGGCGACGCCGACGGCGAAGCCGACGACCAGGGTGACGGCGACGGCCGCCAGGACCTGGGAGAGGGTGTCCAGCGACGGCTTCCAGACGCCGAGGACACCGATCGCGGCCATGGCGAGGACGGCGGTGAGCGCGGTGCGCCAGGTGCCGATCACCCAGGCCAGGGCGGCGACGATCAGCAGCAGGGACCACCAGGGCAGCCCCTGGAGGCCGTCGCGGACCGGGTCGAGGACCCAGGTGGTGAAGTGGCCCGCCCAGTCGGCGGTGCCGCCGATGACGGGGACGCCGGAGTACAGGTGGGCGGTCATCCAGTCGACGGCGCGGTTGACGGGCTCGGCGATGTTGACGACCCAGGCGTCGGGCCAGTCGAGGCGGCCCGCGAACCGTCCGCCGACCGCCACGACGACGACACCGGCCAGGGCGAGGAGCCAGCCGAGCCGGCCGCCGGACGCCGGTTCGGCGCCGAGCTTCTCCCCCGCGGCGCCGGTGACGCGGTCCAGGACGACGGCCAGCAGGACGATCGGGATGCCGGCGGCGAGCGCGGCGCCGACGTCGACCGACGCGAGGGCCTGGTAGACGCGGTCACCGAGGCCGCCGGCGCCGATGACGGCCGCGATGACGGCCATGGACAGGGCCATCATGATCGTCTGGTTGACGCCGAGGAGGAGTTCCTTGCGGGCCAGCGGGAGGCGGGCGGTCAGCAGGCGCTGGCGCGCGGTGGAGCCGAGCGACTCGACCGCCTCCAGCACCTCCTTGTCGGCGCCGCGCAGCCCCAGCGAGGTGAGCCGGGCCATGGGCGGGGCGGCGTAGATGACGGTGGCCAGGACGGCCGCCGGGACGCCGATGCCGAAGACCAGCACGACCGGCAGGAGGTAGGCGAAGGCGGGCAGCACCTGCATGGTGTCCAGGACCGGGCGCAGGACGCGGTCCATCCGGTCGGACAGCCCGGCGGCGAGTCCGAGCAGCAGGCCGACCACGACCGACGCGAGGACCGCGACGACCATCAGGGCGAGGGTCTGCATGGTCGGCACCCACATGCCGAGCACGCCACAGGCGAGGAACGCGACGGCCGTGCCGAGCGCCAGCCTGACGCCCGCCACGCGCCAGGCGACCAGTGCGCCCAGTGCGCTGACGCCCGCCCAGCCGATGGCGAGGAGGGTGAGGTAGACGGCCCGTACGGCGATGACGACGACGTTGCTGACGTGGCCGAAGAAGTACAGGAACAGCGGGTGGCTGTCGCGGTTGTC
The DNA here is from genome assembly GCF_040645895.1 of Streptomyces olindensis. Lineage (NCBI taxonomy): Bacteria > Bacillati > Actinomycetota > Actinomycetes > Kitasatosporales > Streptomycetaceae > Streptomyces > Streptomyces olindensis. The sequence continues at coordinate 120,108 of NZ_JBEYZD010000002.1, forward strand.
GATGATCCAGTCGCTGGCCTTGCCGAGCGGCTCGGAGACGTCGACGGTCAGCGCGCCGGGCCAGGTGCCGCTGGCCCAGCGGGCGTTGGCCAGCGGGACGAGGATCGCGGCGACGAGAGCGAGCAGCAGCAGCTTCTGGACGGCACGGCTGCGCAGCAGCCCGGGCAGGCCCAGGCGGGGCGGGGACGCGGTGATGGTCGCCATCACACCGCCTCCTTGGGCTGCCCGGCGCTCGGCGGAGCGAGCTCCTCGGCCTCGGGCGCGGGCTGCTCCGTGCCGGCGACGACGCCGAGGAGCGTGTCGGAGTCGACCATGCCCACGCACCGGCCCTGGTCCATGACCCGGGCCGGAGCGCCGGCGCGGGCGACCGCCTCGATGGCCTCGGAGACGGTCGCCTCGGGCCGGACCGCCGGTCCGCTGCCGTCCAGCTCGGCCGACGGGCGGCGCATGGCCGTGCGGACCGTCATGACCTGCTCGCGCGGGACGTCCCGGACGAACTCGCGGACGTAGTCGTCGGCGGGCGAGCCGACGATCTCCTCGGGCGTGCCGAGCTGCACGACCTTGCCGTCGCGCATCAGGGCGATGCGGTCGCCCAGCTTCAGGGCCTCCTGGAGGTCATGGGTGATGAAGACCATCGTGCGGCCCTCCTCGCGGTGCAGCCGGACGACCTCCTCCTGCATGTCGCGCCGGATGAGCGGGTCGAGGGCGCTGAACGGCTCGTCGAAGAGCAGGACTTCGGGGTCGACGGCGAGGGCGCGGGCGAGGCCGACGCGCTGGCGCTGGCCGCCGGAGAGCTGGCCGGGGCGGCGGTGCTCCATGCCTTCGAGGCCGACCTTGGCGACGACCTCGGCGGCGCGCTCACGCCGCTCGGCCTTGCCCATGCCCTGGATCTCCAGGCCGTAGGCGACGTTGTCGAGGACCGTGCGGTGCGGCAGCAGGCCGAAGTGCTGGAAGACCATCGCGGCGCGGTGGCGGCGCAGTTCGCGCAGCCGGGAGCGGTCCATGGCGCGGACGTCCTCGCCGTCGATGGCGATGGTGCCGGCGGTCGGCTCGATCAGCCGGGTCAGACAGCGCACCAGCGTGGACTTGCCGGAGCCGGACAGGCCCATGACGACGAAGACCTCGCCCTTGCGGACGTCGAAGCTGACGTCCCGGACGGCGGCGGTGCAGCCGGTGCGGGCGCGCAGCTCGGCGGGGTCGAGGGCGGTGAGCTCGGGGTCGGCCGGGACGCGGTCGGCCTTGGGGCCGAACACCTTCCACAGGCCCTCCACCGAGAAGACGGGGGTGGTGTCCATGGTCTGCTCCGTCGGGGGTTCGAGGGTCGCGGTCACTGGGAACCACCACCGATCAGCTCGGCGGCACGCTCACCGACCATGAGCACGCCGATCATCGGGTTCACGGTGGTCATGGTGGGGAAAACGGAGGCGTCGGCGATGCGGATGCCCTGCAGGCCGCGGATGCGCAGCTCGGGGTCGACGACGGCGAGCCGGTCGTCCTCGGCGCCCATCTTGCAGGTGCCGGCCGGGTGGTAGACGGTGTGCGCGACCTTGCGGGCGTACTCGCTGAGCTCCTCGTCACCCGTGACGTCCGGGCCGGGGGCGACCTCGCGCTTGAGCCAGCCGGCCAGCGGCTCGGTCTTCGCGATCTCGCGGGCGATGCGGATGCCGTCGACGAGGGTCCGGCCGTCGTAGTCGTCCTCGTCGGTGAAGTAGCGGAAGTCCAGGGCGGGCTTGACCTCGGGGTCGGCGCTGGTCAGGTACAGCCGGCCGCGGCTCTTGGGCTTGGGGATGTTCGGGGTCATGGAGACGCCGAACTCCGGCCGCCGGTAGCCCAGTCGCTCCGGGTTGTCCGTGAAGGGGATCTGGTAGAAGTGGAACATCAGGTCGGGGTGCGGCAGTTCGGGGTCGCGGCGCACGAACAGGCCCGCGTCCGAGTCCATCGCGGAGTTCTCCGGGATGGGACCGTTCGTCTCCCACACGATGACCGACTCGGGGTGGTCGAGCAGGTTCTCGCCGACGCCCGGCAGGTCGTGCGTGACGGGGATGCCGAGCTTCTCCAGGTCGGCCTTGGGGCCGATGCCGGAGTGCATGAGCAGCCGGGGCGAGTCGACGGCGCCGGCGCACAGCAGCACCTCGCCCCGCGCCTTGACGAGGATCTCCTCGCCGTCCTTGGTGCGCACGTGGACGCCCTCGGCGCGGTCGCCGTTCAGCTCCAGCTTGTACGCCCAGGTCTCCAGCAGGATCGTCAGGTTGGGGCGCTCGTCCATCACCGGGTGGAGATACGCCACCGACGCCGAGGACCGCTTGTTGTTCTCGGGGTGGTAGGCGAGGTCGAAGAAGCCGACGCCCTCGGTGAAGGGCTTCTTGTTGAAGCCCTCGACCCGGGGCACGTTCAGCGCCGCCTGGGCCGCGTCGACGAAGTCGCGGGCGATGGCGTTCCGGTCCTTCTCGTCGACCGGGACGATGTTGTTGAGCAGGCGCGCGAAGTACGCCTCCATCTGCACCGCGCCCCAGCCCTTGGCGCCGGCGGCCTCCCACTCGTCCCAGTCGGCGGGCAGCGGCTTGAAGGCGATCAGGGTGTTGTGCGAGGAGCAGCCGCCCAGCACGCGGGCCCGGCTGTGCCGGATGTGCGAGTTCCCGCGTGGCTGCTCGGTGGTGGGGTAGTCGTAGTCGAGCTCTCCGCCGAGCAGGCCCATCCAGCGGCGCAGGGTCAGCACGTCGTCGCGGCCCACGTCGCTGGGGCCGCCCTCGATGACGGCGACGGTGACATCGGGGTTCTCGGTGAGGCGGGAGGCGATGACGGAACCTGCGGTTCCGCCGCCTATCACGACATAGTCGTACTCATGACTGGCGTGGGACATGGCGTGCTTGCTCCAGTGGGGATGAAGTGGACGGGCTCGGGGGACGGGGGGTGTCGGCCCGGGGCGCGGGGGTCGCCCCGGGCCGGGGTTCGGCGGTCCGGAAGGGGAGGCGGGCTCAGCCCGCGAACCAGCGCACCGGCTTCGGAGCGAGGTTCTGGTAGACGTGCTTGGTCTCCCGGTACTCGGCGAGTCCGGCCGGGCCGAGTTCGCGGCCCACTCCGCTCTTGCCGAAACCGCCCCATTCCGCCTGCGGCAGGTAGGGGTGGAAGTCGTTGATCCAGATCGTGCCGTGGCGCAGCCGGCCGGCGACGCGGCGGGCGCGGCCCGCGTCGGCGGTCCAGACGCCGCCGGCGAGGCCGTACTCGGTGTCGTTGGCGAGGGCGACGGCCTCGTCCTCGGTACGGAAGGTCTCGACGGTGAGGACCGGCCCGAAGACCTCCTCCCGTACGACGCGCATCTCGCGGTGGCAGTGGTCGAGGACGGTCGGCTCGTAGAAGTAGCCGTTCTCCGGGCGCTGCGGGGAGGGTTCGGGGCGCTTGCCGCCGGAGCGCAGCACCGCGCCCTCCTTCAGGGCGGACTCGACGTACATCTCGACCTTGGCGCGCTGCTGCTCCGAGACGAGCGGGCCGCACTCGACGCCCTCCTCGGTGCCGCGGCCCAGGCGGATCTTCTCGGCCCGGCGGGCGAGTTCGGCCACGAACCGGTCCCGCACCGACTCCTCGACGATGAGGCGGGCGCCGGCCGAGCAGACCTGGCCGCTGTGGATGAAGGCGGCGTTGAGGGCCTGGTCGACGGCGGTGTCGAAGCCCTCCTCGGTGGCACAGGCGTCGGCGAAGACGACGTTGGGGTTCTTGCCGCCGAGTTCGAGGGCGACCTTCTTGACGGTGGGCGCGGCGGCCTGGGCGACCTTGGTGCCGCTGACCAGGCCGCCGGTGAAGGAGACCAGGTCGACGTCGGGGTGCTCGGACAGGCGCGCGCCGACCGTGTGGCCGGGCCCGGTGACGATGTTGGCGACCCCGGCGGGCAGGCCGGCCTCGATGAGCAGGTCGATCAGCGCGATGGTCGTCATCGGCGTGATCTCGCTGGGCTTGACGACGAAGGTGTTGCCGGCGGCGAGGGCCGGGGCGATCTTCCAACTGGCCTGAAGCAGCGGGTAGTTCCAGGGCGTGATCATCGCGCAGACGCCGATGGGCTCGTGCACGACGACGCTGTGGATGTCGGGCGAGCCCGCGTCCACGACCCGGCCGGGGGCCTCGCCCGCGACCAGATCGGCGAAGTAGCGGAAGGCGTCGGCGACGCAGTCGATGTCGACGCGGCCCTCCTCGACGGTCTTGCCCGCGTCCCGGGCCTCCAGCAGGCCGAGCTTCTCCCGGTCCCGCACGAGCAGGTCGGCGACGCGGCGCAGCAGCGCGGCCCGCTCGGTGACGGGGGTGTGCGGCCACTCCCCCGCGTCGAACGCCTGCCGGGCGGCGGCGATCGCCAGATCGGTGTCCTTCTCGTCACCCTCCGCGACGACGGCGAACGGCAGGGCGTCCGCGGGGTCGAGGATCTCGCGCGTGGCGCCGGAGACGGCGGCACGCCACTCCCCTCCCGCATGGATGGTTTCGCGCGCCTGAAGTTCGGTACTTTCCGCCATGATCGCTTTCGCCTTCCGTTCCTGATCAGCGCCCCTGTGTCACACACGTGTCATCAAGAGACCGAGTGCGCCTGCCCTGCGCCCCTGGATGCATGCGCGATCCATGGCCGAAAGTGCGCTGTGTCACGGGAGATGTGGACAAGCAGGGGCAAAACACCCACCCGATCCCAGGGGTGGCGTGCTGCGGACGGTCGACTCACCAGGTTCCTTTGACTAAAGTCAAAGAATATGGAGTCAGTGTCGACGGAGCAGGTGGCGGCCTTCCGCCGGTTCAACCGCTACTTCACACGCCGGATCGGCGTGCTGAACGACCACTACCTGGGCCAGGACCGCCCGCTCGGCGAGGCCCGGCTGCTGTTCGAGATCGCCGAGAGCCCGGCCGGCGTGTCGCTGCGCGAGCTCAGGAGCCGGCTCGGCCTGGACGCCGGGTACCTCAGCCGGATGACCAAGGCCCTCCAGGCCCAGGGCATGGTCCGGCTGAGCACACACCCGGACGACAACCGGCTGCGCATGATCGAACTGACCCCGGACGGCCGCGTCGAGGTCAAGGAGCAGAACCGCCGCGCCGACACCCTCGCCTCGGACGTGCTGAGGGGCCTGACCGCGCCCCAGCGGCAGCAGCTCACCGACGCGATGGCCACCGCCCGGCGGCTGCTGCGCCTCGCGGCCATCGCCGTCGAGCCGGTCGACGGCCACGCCCCGGACGCCCGCGCCTGCCTCGACGCCTACGCCGCCGACCTCGACGCCCGCTTCCCCGAGGGCTTCGACAAGGCGGACCTGGTCCGCCCCGAGCAGGTCTCGGGCGAGGCGGGCGCGTTCTTCGTGGCATACGAGGAAGGCCGGCCGGTGGGCTGCGGGGCGCTCAGGCGGCTGGAGCCCGGGATGGGCGAGATCCGCCATGTGTGGGTGCACCCGGACGCCCGCCGCCTCGGCCTCGCCCGCCGGCTGCTCGCCGCGATCGAGCAGGAGTCCCTGCGCCGCGGCTGGTACGTCGTACGGCTCGACACGCACGCCGTGCTCACGGAGGCGCGGGCGATGTACCGGGCGTGCGGCTACCGGGAGATCCCGGCGTACACCGACCACGTCTACGGCCAGCACTGGTTCGAGAAACGGCTGGCCGGCTGACCGGCACCGGCTCCCGGGCGGGAAAGCCCGCGGGCCCCGTACCGGAGGGAACCGGTACGGGGCCTGCGGGAAACGCGGGAAGGCTCCGGTCAGATGAGGCCGAGGCCGCGGACCGCCTCGCGCTCCTCCTCGAGCTCCTTGACGGAGGCGTCGATCCGGGCGCGGGAGAACTCGTTGATCTCCAGGCCCTGGACGATCTCGTACTTGCCGTCCTTGCAGGTGACCGGGAAGGAGGAGATCAGGCCCTCGGGGACGCCGTAGGAGCCGTCCGACGGGATGCCCATGGAGACCCAGTCGCCGTCGGCGGTGCCGTTGACCCAGGAGTAGACGTGGTCGATGGCGGCGTTGGCGGCGGAGGCGGCCGACGAGGCGCCACGGGCCTCGATGATGGCGGCGCCGCGCTTGGCGACGGTCGGGATGAAGTCCTCGGCCAGCCACTTCTCGTCGTTCACGACCTCGGCGGCGTTCTTGCCGGCGACCGTGGCGTGGAAGATGTCCGGGTACTGAGTGGCGGAGTGGTTGCCCCAGATCGTCAGCTTGCGGATCTCGGAGACCGGGGTGCCGGTCTTCTTCGACAGCTGCGTCAGGGCGCGGTTGTGGTCCAGGCGGGTCATCGCCGTGAACCGCTCGGCCGGTACGTCCGGCGCGGCGGCCTGGGCGATGAGGGCGTTGGTGTTGGCCGGGTTGCCGACGACCAGGACCTTGATGTCGTCCGCGGCGTGCGCGTTGATGGCCTGGCCCTGCGGCTTGAAGATGCCGCCGTTGGCCTCCAGCAGGTCGCCGCGCTCCATGCCCTTGGTGCGGGGGCGGGCGCCGACGAGCAGACCGACGTTGGCGCCGTCGAAGGCGACGTTCGGGTCGTCCGTGATGTCGATGCCCTGCAGGAGCGGGAACGCGCAGTCGTCCAGCTCCATGGCCGTGCCCTCGGCCGCCTTCAGCGCCGGCGTGATCTCCAGGAGGCGCAGCTTCACCGGCACGTCCGCGCCGAGCAGCTGACCGGAGGCGATGCGGAAGAGCAGGGCGTAACCGATCTGGCCGGCCGCGCCGGTGACGGTGACGTTCACGGGAGTGCGGGTCATGGCGTTCTCCGTATGACAGCTGGCGGTGGGGCCGGGTTCCTGCCCCGGACGTTTGATCGATCTCTCGGCGTCAAGAGATCCATCCAGCGGTCAGGCTATCGCGCATCCGGGATCCCGGACGGCCGGGTCGGTGTGGCCCACCCCACAGCGCCCTGCGTTGCCCGCGCAAAAGGCGGCCGCCTGTCCGGGAGAGAGGGACGAGACGGCCGCCTGGGGGGAACCGACCATGCCGGGATCCCGTGGGGGTACCGTTCGCGTGCCCGCGATTGGCGCGGGCATGCCTCCCTCTTCGAAATTTTCGCGCCCACCCGTGCACTTGGGGGTTCGCCCCACCCGGCCCGGCTCGTGCCTTCCACTCCGACCCGCTCGCGAGACCCGCCCTCGACCCGCTCGCGGAACCCACCCCCGGCCCACTCGCGGGTTTCGTCCCCGGCCCCGCTCATGGATTCGGCTCCGACCCGGCTCACGGGGCCCACCCCCGGGCCCCGCTCATGGATTCGGCTCCGACCCACTCGCGAGACCCGCCCCCGACCCGCTCGCGGGACCCGCTCCCCGGCCCTGCTCGTGGATTCCGCCCCGGCCCACTCGCGGGATCCACCCCGGCCCGCTCGCGGGATCCACCCCGGCCCACTCGCGGATTTCGTCCCCGGCCCCGCTCGTGGATTCGGCTCCGACCCGGCTCATGGGATCCACCCCGGGTCCGGCTCGTGGATTTCACTCCGACCCGCTCGCGGGACCCGCCCCCGACCCGCTCGCGGGACCCGCTCCCCGGCCCGGCTCGTGGATTCCGCTCCGATCCGACTCGCGAAACCCGCCCCGGCCCACTCGCGGGTTTCTTTCCCGGCCCCGCTCGTGGATTCGGCTCCGACCCGGCTCACGGGGCCCACCCCCGGGCCCCGCTCATGGATGCCACTCCGATCCACTCGCGAGACCCGCCCCCGACCCGCTCGCGGGACCCGCTCCCCGGCCCTGCTCGTGGATTCCGCCCCGATCCGACTCGCGAAACCCGCCCCGGCCCGCTCGCGGGTTTCTTTCCCGGCCCCGCTCGTGGATTCGGCTCCGACCCGGCTCACGGGGCCCACCCCCGGGCCCCGCTCATGGATGCCACTCCGACCCGCTCGCGAGACCCGCCCCCGACCCGCTCATGCATTCCGCTCCGGCCCGCTCACGGGATCCACCCCGGCCCGCTCGTGGCTTCCGCCCCTATCCGGCTCATGGGGCCCGCTCCCGGTCCGGCTCGTGGACTCCACTCCGGCCCACCCGCGAGACCCACCCCCGGCCCCGCTCGCGGGTTTCGTTCCCAGCCCCGCTCGTGGATGCCACTCCAACCCACTCGCGGGACCCGCCCCCGACCCGCTCGCGGGATCCACCCCCGGCCCGCCCGTGGAAGCTCGTTCCCGGCCCGGGCGGGCGCGTTGCCCCGGGCTAGTCGGTGCAGTCCTGCTGGCCGGACGCGAGGGTGGCGCAGGCCTTGGCTTCGGCGGCGCTCTTCACCGCGACCATCGGGGTGTACGCGATCGTGTCCCCGGCCGCCGTGATGCTTCCGCCCTGCTTCGCCTTGCCCGCGCTGATCTCGACCTCGTCGCCCTGCGCCGCCTGGGTGATACGGCCCCAGGCCGCCTTGCAGGTCTCGCTGTAGCGGACCTCGACGACGGTCGTGCCGACGGTGGCGGTCTGGGCCGTGGTCACCAGGTCACCACTGCACCCCATGCTCTCCGCGTCCTTGCCGGTGCAACTGTCGCCGCTGCACTTCACGCCGGGCGGCAGGTCGGGATCCGTGCTGGCGGTCGGCGCGGGCGGCTTGGCGCTGCCCTTGTTCTCGTCGTCCCCGCCGCCGGTGAGGTAGAACGCGCCGGCGATCACCACGAGCACGCCCACGACACCCGCGAGGAACGTCCCGGTCCGCCGCTTGCCGGCGGCGCGCCCTCCGGCGCGGGCGGGCACGGCCTCCCGCGGGGGTTCGCCGTAGGAGCCGGCCCCGGCGCCCGGCGTCCGGCCGGGACCGCCCGGCGATCCGGCGGGGGCCGCGGAGCCCGGGCCGGACCGGAATCCGCCGCCGGCGTGGCTTCCGGGGCCCGAGGCGGGCGCGGACCCGGCGCCGGCGGGGCGTCCGCCCGTCGGCGAGGGGCCCTTGTACCCGGCGATACCCCAGGAGTTGACCTCGCTCGCGCCGGCGGAGGTGGAGTCCTGGACCTCCGGTGCCGTCGGCTGCGGCGGCACGGTCGGGGCCACTCCGGCCGGGCCCGCGATGCCCGGCGTGACCGTGGCGCTGCCGCTCCGGCGGGCCGCCCTGCCGCCGGGGGAAGCCGTCTTGCCGTCGGCGGAGGAGCCGCCGAAGTCCTGCCCGCCGAACTCCCCGAGCGCGGCACGCGCCTGGGAGATCCGGATGGCCTCCATCGTCATGTCGTGCCGCATCTCCGAGCGGCTCCAGGCGCGCTCGGCGAGCTCCCACATGGTCGTCAGATGCACCGGGTTGGTCCCGGTGACCTCGGCCAGGGCGACGATCGCGCCCTTGGGCGCGAGCAGCCGGCCGTTCAGGTAACGCTCCCACGACGTCTTGCTGTAGCCCGTGCGGTCCGCCACCGACGCGATGCTCAGACCGCTGCGGTCCACGAGTCTGCGCAACTGGCTGGTGAACTCCCTGATCTGTGGATCGAGCTCATCCGGCAAGGCCCTCCAACGAGGCATTGCTTCCCCCCTCTTCCCCCCGGTTCGTGCTGTTATGTCCCGCGCTGTACGCCCCGCGCGTGGCGGCCTTGGCCGAATCCCCGTTGTGGCTACCCACAGGGATGCGCCCACTCAGGATCTCAGTTCCCTGACTGGGGGCGCACAGGAGCACGGGGACCGCGCGCGCTACACCCTGGACCGTCCCGATTGTCCACGCCAACGCCGTGTCGCACCAGTTCGTGCGAAATCGGAAGGAGGACGTACCGGAACTGTCACTTCCGTGCCACAGCGCACTGACAGCCGTTGAACAGGCAGTTCGCCGTGCCCGAGGGTGGGGCGTGGCGGCGGCCCGTCCTTCCTCGGGGGAGAGGACGGGCCGCCGCCCTCGTCACTCGCTGGTGACCGTGAAGTGCAGGGTGTCCTTCAGGAACGGGATCTGCAGCAGCGGCCTCGGCTGTGCCATCAGCGCCAGCATGACGATCACCAGGCCCAGCACCCCGTACGTGACGATGTCCGTGAAGCGGGAGCGGACGGCGAGCATGCCGACGTCCGGCAGCAGCCAGCGCAGCACGCCGCCGCCGAGCAGGGCGATGCCGATCAGCAGCGTCCCGAGCCGGAACTGGTCGAACGCGGTCACCAGCAGGCCCGCTCCGGCCAGCCCGAGCACGGCGAGGACCGGCCACTGCCGCGCGGGCGCGGGCGCGTCCCCGGAGGCGGCCCGGCCACCGCCCTCGGGCCGCGCGGTGTCCTTGGTGAACAACGGGAACCGCCGGGTGACCCGCCGCGGCCGCCCCTCGGCGTCGGGCGCGCTGACGGGGTCCCGGACGGTGATCTCCTCGGACGCGTCCTGCTCGCTGGGGGTCCGGTGCTCAGCCGACACTGCGCTCCGCCGCCTCGACCACGTTGACGAGCAGCTGGGCACGGGTCATCGGGCCGACCCCGCCGGGGTTCGGCGAGATGAAGCCGGCGACCTCGGCGACGTCGGGGTGGACGTCGCCCACGATCTTGCCCTCGGCGCTGCGGGAGACGCCCACGTCGAGGACGGCCGCGCCCGGCTTGACGTCCTCGGCGCGGATCAGGTGGGCGGAACCGGCCGCGGCGACGATGATGTCCGCGCGCTTCAGGTGCGCCGACAGGTCACGGGTGCCGGTGTGGCACTGGGTCACGGTCGCGTTCTCGCTGCGGCGCGTGAGCAGCAGCGGCATCGGGCGGCCGATGGTGACGCCGCGGCCGACGACGACGACCTCGGCGCCCTTGATCTCCACGCCGTACTGCCGCAGGAGGGTGAGGACACCGTTGGGGGTGCAGGGCAGCGGCGCCGGCTCGTTGAGGACGAGGCGCCCGAGGTTCATCGGGTGCAGGCCGTCCGCGTCCTTGTCCGGGTCCATCAGTTCCAGGATGCGGTTCTCGTCGATGCCCTTGGGGAGCGGCAGTTGCACGATGTACCCGGTGCAGGCCGGGTCCTCGTTCAGCTCGCGCACGACCGCCTCGATCTCCTCCTGCGTCGCCGTGGCGGGCAGCTCCCGCTGGATGGAGGCGATGCCGACCTGGGCGCAGTCGCGGTGCTTGCCGGCGACGTACTTCTGACTGCCGGGGTCGTCCCCGACGAGGATCGTGCCGAGGCCGGGCGTGACGCCCTTCTCCTTCAGCGCCGCCACGCGGGCGGTCAGATCGGACTTGATCGCGGCTGCGGTGGCCTTGCCATCGAGAATCTGGGCGGTCATGGCCCCATCCTCGCGGATGACCCGCCCGTCGTTCCAATCCGGCCGCAATCCGGGCACCGCGGGGCCCCTCCGCCCGTATCCGCTCATGATCAGCGATGTTGCACTTGCACAACACATCGGGAATGCGGCTGGACAAGCCACTCAGTGGTGAAGAACGATGACCTGACAAGTGCCGCGGGCAGCTCAACGGGGGGACGGTCGCAATCTGAAGAACTCTCCTCCGCGCGATGCCCCGCGTCGTCCCCGCACTCGGAACAACGGAGGAAAGTCCGCCATGAGCTACGGCGACCCGAACAATCCCTACGGCGCTCCCCAGGGGCAGCAGCCGCAGCAGCCGGGCTACGGCTACCCGCAGCAGCAGGGGCAGGCGCCCGGTTACGGCTACCCGCAGGCCCCTCCGGTCTCCCCCTACGGCGGCCCCCCGGCGCCGACCACGATGCCCGGCTCGGTGAGCGCGGCCCGCGTGATGATGTGGGTGATCGTCGGCCTCCAGGTCCTCGGCGTGGTGCTGTTCGCCTTCGCCGCCGCGGCCCTGAACGCCGCGAAGGACGACGAGTCCCTCCGGGACAACACCGCCTTCCAGGACCTGGTCGGTGACTCGACCGGCGTGATCTGGGGCTACGTGGTGTTCGGCGTGGCCTGGCTCGTGTTCGCGGCCGTCCTGGCGACGAAGTTCAAGAACGGCGGCAACGGCGCCCGGATCACCATCCTGGTCTTCGCCATCATCACGGCCGTCCTCGGCATCTACCCGTTCGTCATCGTGGGCCTGGTGCACACCATCCTGGCCATCCTGGTCGCGGTGTTCGTCGGCAACGCGAACGGCAAGGCCTGGTTCAACCGTCCCAAGTACTGAGCGGACCCGGTCGACCGGACCGGTTCACGCCAATCACACCCAAGGGCCGTGTCTCACCCGTACGAGGGGGGCACGGCCCTGGTGCGTCGCCCTAGTCTGACGGTGGTAGCTGTCAGGCACGGGGAGAGCACCTTGTACAGCATCATCGTGGTACCTCCGCCGACCACGGAGGACGAGCGAAACCGACCCCAGATCAGACTCGCGCCCGGCGAACGCCTCACCTTCGGCCGGTCCGCGCACGACAACGACCTCCGCATCGCCCACGACGGAGTCTCCCGCCGGGCCGGTGAGATCACCGCGCAGGGCGCCTTCTGGATCCTGAGCAACCTCAGCCGCGAGCAGACCTACGTCGTGGAGAACCCGGAGGGCGCGGGCGAACACGTCAAGGTCGCGCCCGGGCGGCTGGACGCCCCGATCCCCTTCGAGTTCTCGCGGATCGTGCTGCCCGCCGCCGGCGACCTGCTGCCGCTGGAGGTGTGGGCGCCGCGCCACGACTACCTGAGCGGCACGGGCGGCCTCGACGGCGCCACGACCGCGCCGGCCTTCTCCGTCGACCGCACCAAGCGGTACTTCGCGGTCCTGGCCGCCCTGTGCGAACCGCGCCTGCGCGGCACCCCGCACGCTCCGCTGCCCACCGTCGACCAGGTCGCCGAGCGCCTGCGCCCCACCTGGCCGGCCGCGTCCCGCACGTCCGTGCAGTGGAACATCGACTACCTCGCCGTGAAGCTGCGCCTGAAGCCGGGCCCGGAGAGCGCGGACCCCGGCCCGCGGCTCAACGGCAAGAAGGAGTCCCTGGTCTCCCTGGCGCTCCGCTTCGACCTGGTCCGGGAGGACGACCTGGCCGTCCTGGCGGCCCCGCCGGGCCGGGTGCCCCGGTGACCGAGCCGTACGCCGTGCCCGTCCCGAAGGGCTACCGGGTCGGCGTCTGGGAGGTGCGCGAGCCCATCGCGACCGGCGCCTTCGGCAGCGTGTACGCCGCCCGGCGCGCCGGTGACGCGGCCGGGCGGGGGGAAGGCCGCTCCAAGGACGACCGCTCCAGGAAGGGCCTCTCCAGGAAGGGCCTCTCCAGGGAGGACCGCTCCCGTCCCCGGGCGGGCGAGCCGGAGCTGCCCCGGACGGCGGCCCTGAAGTTCCTGCCCACCGGCACGGCGACGCCCCGCCGGCTGAGCCACCTGCGCGAGCTGATCGAGCGCGAGGTCGAGCTGTACCGGCGGCTGAGGCATCCGCGGCTGGTGCGGATGTACGAGACGCTGACGGTCGACGACCCGGACCGCCCGGAGCTGGACGGCGCCACCGTCCTCGTCCTGGAGCGGGCCCAGGGCTCCCTGTCCGCGCTGCTCACCGCCACGCCCCGCCCCGCCGCCGGGCCCGCGCTGCTCGCGCAGATCTGCGAGGGGCTGGCCCAGCTGCACGGCGCCGGCTGGGTGCACGGCGACCTCAAACCGGCCAACGTGCTGCTGATGGAGGACGGTTCGGTCCGCCTCGCCGACTTCAACATGGCCGCCGAACTGGAGGGCACCCACGCCTACACCCCGGCCTTCTCCACGCCCGACTACACCCCGCCGGAACTGCTGTGGACCGAGATCGGCGAACGCGGCCGCCGCATCCGCCCGTCCGCCGACGTGTGGGCCTTCGGCGTCCTCGCCCACCTGGTGCTCACCGACTCCTTCCCGCTGCCCGGCGCCACCCCGACGGCCCGCCGGGACGCGGCGGTGGCCTACGCCCGCGGCACCGACGAACTGCGCCTGTCGCCCGACCTGCCCGACACCTGGCGGGAGATCGTCCGCGAGTGCCTGACCCGCACCCACCGGGACCGCGTCACCACCGATGCCCTGCTGCGCCGCGTCGAGGCGGCCACCGGCACGGGCCATCTCCCCTTCCGCCTGCCCCGGTTGCGCCCGCCCCGCCACCGCCTCCGCCGGCTGACCCTCGCCGCGGCCGCTGCCGCCACCGCCGTCGCCGCCCTGGCCTACGGCATCGGCGTCCGCGGCGGCGGCACCCAGGGCGGCGGAAGCGGCGGCTCCGGCGCGACGGCGAACGTCTCCGCCGCCGCGTACGGCGCCGCCGAACTCCGCACCGACCGGGGCGTCCCGCCCGCCTACCGGCTGCTGATCGTCGAGACGGCGCACGACTGCGACCAGAAGGACGTCACCCCGGTGCTGATCGCCGCCATGCTGAAGGTGGAGAGCGACTTCGACCCGGACCTCGCCGACCCCGCCAACGACGAGTACGGCATCGCCCGCTGGACCCCGCGCGTGCTGCGCTGGTGGATGAACGAGGACGGCACCCCCGGGGAGACCGTCCCCCAACCCCCCTTCCCGCCCGCCGAGTCGATCCCTGCGATGGGCCGCTACCTGTGCTGGATCGCCCCGCGCCTGCACGAGGAACTGCCGGGCGACCGCCGGGTCCTGATCGCCGCGGCCTACCGCAGGTCGTACCGGACGGTGAACGCGGCGGGCGGAGTCCCCCCGGACGTACGCGCCTACGCCGGCCGCGTCGCCCACTACCTCAAGGAGTACGCCCCGCCCGGGAAGAAGTGACCCTGAGACGTCCGAGGTTCACCTCGCTCCCCGGGCGGACCAGACTCGAAGTCGCCTCCGGTTCACTCGGGGGAGAGCCGGAGGCACCTCTCACCGGCCGGACGCCGTTGTCGTTGGTACCGTTTCCGGCATCGCTGCCAGGAGCATGCCGGGGGATCCATGTCAGACACCGCCTTGGCGCAGACCGGTACCGTGCCGCTGCGGCCCGCCGATCCCGCGCGGGTCGGGCCGTACGTGCCGCTGGGCCTGCTCGGCAGCGGCGGCATGGGCCGGGTCTACCTGGCGCGGCACGCCGACGGGACACCCGGGCTCGCCGCCGTGAAGGTCATCCGCCCCGAGTACGCCGAGAACGCGGACTTCCGGCGGCGGTTCGAGCGGGAGGCCACCGTGCACGCGCGCGTGGGCGCGCCCTACACCCCGGAGCTGCTGGGCACGGGTTTCGAGCCGGCCACGGAGCTGCTGTGGATGGCGACGGTCTACTTACCCGGCCTCAACCTCGCGGAGGCGGTGCGCGAGTGCGGTGTCCTGCGGCCGGACGGGGCGTGGCGGCTGGTCGGTGATCTCGGGCGGGCCCTCGGCGCGCTGGCCGCGACCGGCATCGTCCACCGGGACCTCAAACCGTCGAACGTCCTGCTGACCGGGCAGGGCGCGCACGTCGTCGACTTCGGCATCGCGCAGGCCGTCGACGCCAGCGCGATCACCACGACCGGAAACCGCGTCGGCACGCCCGCGTTCATGTCCCCCGAGTACCTCAGGGACGGCCGCTGCGACACGGCCTCGGACGTGTTCTGCTGCGCCGGTACCGTCATCCACGCGGTCACCGGACACGCCCCCTTCGGCGACGGCACCGGCGTCGACGTCCTGCACCGCATCGCGTCGGAGGAGCCGAACGCGGAGGTCATGGCGGATCTCCGGGCGGCCGACCCGGCCCTGGCCGACCTCCTGACGGCCTGCCTCTCCAAGGACCCGTCCCTCCGCCCGAGGCCCGAGGACCTGGTCGAGGCGTCCCTGTCCCGCCCCCGCGCCACCGCCTGGCAGGAGCCGCTGGACAGCCGCCTCCTCACCCGGCGGCGGGCTTGCGAGGCGCTGTGGGAGAGCCCGCTGCCGCAGCGGGAGGAACGGCCGACGGTGGGTCGGCCGGTGACGGGTCAGCCGGTGGCGGGTCAGCCGGTGGCCGGGCCGGGCTTCGAGCCGACGCCGGGGCAACCCGTCGGCGGGCCGGGCTTCGAGCCGACGCCAGGACAGCCGGTCGGCGGGCCGGGCTTCGGGCCGCCGTCGGGTGCGCCGGCGGGCGGCGCTCCGGGCCGGCGGCGCGGGAGACCGTACGCGGCCCTCGCCGCCGTGCTCACGGTGTGCGCCGTCGCCGTCACCGCCTACGTGGTCACCCGCCCGGCGCCCCCGGCCGACGACACCGGCTCGGCCGCCGCGACGGCCAGTGCGTCCGGCCCGGCTGACGACCACACCAGCCTGCCGGGATTCACCGTCCCGGACTCTTCCTCCCCCTCCGTGAAGCCGAAGACGCCCGACCGTCCGGACACCACACCCGGCCCGGACGAGAAACCCCGCGGCGAGGCCCGCCCCACGCCGCCTCCCGCGCCGCGGACGACGGAACCCCGCCCCTCCCCCTCCACACCACCCGCGCAGACACCGACCACCCCGGCAGAGCCCCCATGGCTCACCGACTGCACCTACTACTCCGGCACCGAACTCACCCAGCGGGGCGACCACGGCCAACGCGTCGTGCAGGTGCAGTGCATGCTGACCGAGCGCGGCTACGACGTGGGCGGCTCGGGCGTGGACGGCTCGTTCGGCAAGGACACCGCGGCGGCGGTACGGGCCTTCCAGCGTGACAAGGGGCTGGAGGTCGACGGCCAGGTCGGTCCCAAGACCTGGGCGGCACTGCGGGGTTCACGGTGAGGGGCCGCTCCCACCACTGACGTAAATGAGCCGCCGCCCGGACCATGCTATGCGAACATGCTCTCGATTCCCTTGACCGAGAGGAAAGTTGACGCATGAGACTCACCCGCGGTGCCCTGCTCGTCGCCGCCGGCGCCCTGGCCCCGGCCCTGCTGCTCACCGCCCCGGCCTTCGCCGCCGACCCGGCTCCCGCGCCCACCCCGGTGGCCGCGGCCGCGCAGACGGACGGCACGCCGGTGGACGAGATGTCGGAGGACGACCTCCGTATCGCGATCCTGCGCATCCTGGCGGACGAGGACAGCGGCCGCGGCGTCGTACGCGAGGCCAACGAGGCACTCGACGGCACAGTGGAGGACATGCGGGAGTTCCTGAAGACGGGCTACCGCCTGGCCCAGGCCGAGGACGACCGGGTCGCCATCGTCCGCATCCTGAGCGATCCGGACTCCGGGCGCGGCGTCAAGAGGGAGGCCACCAAGGCCCTCGACGTGAACACCCCGGAGGCCCTGCGCGCCTTCCTGGAGACCGGCTACCGCCTCGCCCAGGCCGAGGACGACCGGGTCGCCGTCGCCCGCATCCTGGCCGACCCGACCATCAGCCCGGCCCTGCGCGCGGCCGCCGAGCAGGTCATCGACGGCACTCCGGAGGAGCTGCGGTACTTCCTGGAGGTCGGGCGGTACGAGGTCGACGGCTGAAACGGCCGGAGCGGGACGGCGGTGCATCGCCGTCCCGCTCCGAACGCCGGTGTCAGTGGAAGAAGTGCCGCGTCCCCGTGAAGTACATCGTGATGCCGGCGTTCCGCGCGGCCTCGACGACCAGCTCGTCGCGGACGGAACCGCCGGGCTGGACGATGGCCTTGACGCCGGCGGCGCCCAGGACGTCGATGTTGTCGGGGAACGGGAAGAAGGCGTCCGAGGCGACGTAGGAGCCCCGGGCCCGCTCCTCCCCGGCCCGCTCCACCGCCAGCTTGCAGGAGTCGACGCGGTTGACCTGGCCCATGCCGACGCCGACCGAGGCGCCGTCCTTGGCGAGGAGGATCGCGTTGGACTTCACGGCCCGGCACGCCTTCCAGGCGAAGGCGAGCTGCCGCAGCTCGTCGGCGTCCAGCGCGTCGCCGGTCGCGAGCGTCCAGTTCGCCGGGTCGTCGCCGTCGGCCTGGAGCCGGTCGGTGACCTGGAGCAGCGCACCGCCGTCGATCGGCTTGACCTCGACCGGGGCGGAGGGGCCGTCGGGGCAGCGCAGGACGCGGATGTTCTTCTTCTTGGTGAGGGCCTCCAGCGCGCCGTCCTCGTAGTCCGGCGCGACGATGACCTCGGTGAAGATCTCCGCGACCTGCTCGGCCATCTCCTTGCTGACCGGGCGGTTGACCGCGATCACGCCGCCGAACGCCGACAGCGGGTCGCAGGCGTGCGCCTTGCGGTGCGCCTCGGCGACGTCCGCGCCGATCGCGATGCCGCAGGGGTTGGCGTGCTTGATGATCGCGACGCACGGCTCGGCGTGGTCGTACGCGGCACGGCGGGCGGCGTCCGTGTCCGTGTAGTTGTTGTACGACATCTCCTTGCCGTGCAGCTGCTCGGCCTGGGCGAGGCCGCCGCCCTCCGGGGAGACGTAGAGCGCGGCGGGCTGGTGCGGGTTCTCGCCGTAGCGCAGGGTGTGCTCGCGCTCCCAGGTGGCGCCCAGGAAGTCGGGGAACCGCGACTCGTCGACCGGCGCGTAGGAGGAGGCGAACCAGGAGGCGACGGCGACGTCGTAGGCGGCCGTGTGCTGGAAGGCCTCGGCGGCGAGCCGCTTGCGGGTGGCGAGGTCGAAGCCGCCGTCCTGGACGGCCTTCAGCACGTCGGCGTACCGGGCCGGGCTGGTGACGACCGCGACCGAGGGGTGGTTCTTGGCGGCGGCGCGGACCATCGAGGGACCGCCGATGTCGATCTGCTCCACGCACTCGTCGGGCGAGGCGCCGGAGGCGACGGTCTCGCGGAACGGGTAGAGGTTGACGACGACGAGGTCGAACGGCTCGACGCCCAGCTCGGCGAGCTGCCGCTGGTGGTCCTCCAGGCGCAGGTCGGCGAGGATGCCCGCGTGCACGCGCGGGTGCAGCGTCTTCACCCGGCCGTCCAGGCACTCGGGGAAGCCGGTGAGCTCCTCGACCTTGGTGACGGGGACGCCGGCAGCGGCGATCTTCGCGGCGGTGGAACCGGTGGAGACGAGCTCGACGCCGGCCTCGTGGAGCCCGCGCGCGAGGTCCTCCAGACCGGTCTTGTCGTAGACGCTGACGAGCGCCCGGCGAAGGGGCCGCTTGTTGCTCTCGGCGGTCACTGGATAACTACCTTTCGTCCCTCAATGCGATAGCCGTTGCGGGCGAGCCGCCCCACGACCTCGACGAGCAGCCTTCGCTCGACTTCCTTGATGCGCTCGTGGAGAGCGCCTTCGTCGTCCTCGTCCCGGACCTCCACCACGCCCTGCGCGATGATCGGCCCGGTGTCGACGCCGTCGTCGACGAAGTGGACGGTGCAGCCGGTGACCTTGGCGCCGTACGCGAGCGCGTCGCGCACGCCGTGGGCTCCCGGGAAACTGGGCAGCAGGGCGGGGTGCGTGTTGACGAACCGCCCGCCGAACCGGGCCAGGAACTCCTTGCCGACGATCTTCATGAACCCGGCGGAGACGACGAGGTCGGGCTCGAAGGCGGCGACGGCCTCGGCCAGCGCGGCGTCCCACTCCTCACGGCTGCCGTGGTCCTTGACCTTGCAGACGAAGGTCGGCAGTCCGGCGCGCTCGGCGCGGGCCAGCCCCTCGATGCCCTCGCGGTCGGCGCCGACGGCCACGACCTCGGCCCCGTACTCCTGCGCGCCGGTGGCGGCGATCTCGTCGAGCAGCGCCTGCAGGTTGGTGCCGGATCCGGAGACCAGCACGACGAGGCGCTTGGCGCGCGGGGCCACGGGCTTGGCGGCCACGGTGGTGGGCCTTTCTCGGGGGAGCGTCTGTCCAGGCGGCCGGCCCTGGCGTATGCGCCGTGGCGTATCACGCTTGGCGTTTGTACATTCATACGAATGCTTCGCGCCCCCGGATACGGGGAAGCCTACGAACCGGCCGACCGTCAGCAACGATACCGGCACACCGGACGGCCCCCACGGGACGGGGGCCGGGCCGGCGGGTAGCGTCTGGGCGGAGCCGGTTCGGGAACGCCGTCCGGACGCGGTGCGTTCAGAAGGTGTCGGCCCCGGGCCCGACCTCGTTCAGTTCTGTCCACTCGTCCACTCATTCCTCCTCACTACGGGAAGACGCTCACTTGATGCCGGACCGCAGCCTGCGACTCCTCACGTTCCCCCAGCTGTCGCCACAGGGAGGGGAGCGCGGCGCCGTGCTGCTGCGGGAGCGCCCCAGCTCACCGCCCGACGCGCCGTCGGACGGCGGCGACCGGGACGGGCGGGGGCGCGGCTCCCAGGAGGACAACCCCTTCGCCCCGCCGCCCGAGGGCACGCCGGACCGGCCCTGGCAGCCGCGGCGGCCGTCCGGCGACGACGCGCAGGACGGCGGGGAGCGTGACCACTCGCCGTGGGGCAGCCAGTGGAGCGACCGCCAGCCCGGCCGCTCCCAGGGCGGCTTCGGCGAACGCCCCCGCGGCGGCCCCGAGGGCCCGGGCGGCCCCCAGAGCGGCGGCCCGAACATGCGCTGGGACCCCACGGACCCGGCCCAGCGCCGTGCCCGCTACGCCCTGCTGTCGGGCATGTGGGCCTTCTTCTTCGCCCTCTTCAGCTGGCCGTACGTGGCGCTGCTGCTCGGCGCGCTGGCCCTCTACTGGGCCATCAGCTCCCTGCGCGCCAAGCCCCGCAGGCCCGACCCGGACGCCCCGGCACTCGAGCAGCAGGGCCGCCCCCAGACGACGGCGGCGGTCAGCGGCCTGGTCACGGCCTCGCTGGCCATCGCCCTGGTCGCCGCGACCTTCACGGCGCAGCTGGTCTACCGCGACTACTACACGTGCACGAACGACGCCCTCACGAACGAGGCGAAGCAGTCCTGCTCGAAGCTGCTGCCGGAGGAGCTGCGCGGGGTGCTGGGCACGAACGGCTGACGCCGCGCATCGGCCTGCCCACGGCTCGTATCGGCCTGCTGACGTCTCACGCCGATGCGCTGACGTCTCGTATCGGCCTGGTGACGTCTCGCGTTCAGCTATGGACGGCCCTGGAAGTCGTAGGGCTCGAAGCCGGTGTCGTCCTCGTCCCCGAGGCCGTACAGGGCGTCGTGGTCGAAGGGCGCGTAGGGGACGTAGGGCCTGTCAGGCGAAGCCGGTGTGTCAGGCGAGCCCGCTGTGTCCGGCTTGGGCTCCGGAGGGCGGGGCGGCGTCTTCTCGTCCGCCGATGAGGCCTCACCCCGGGGATACCCAGAGGCTCCGGTCCGCCCAGGAACGCCGACGCCCCCGGCGACTCCGGCGATCCCGGCGACTCCGGGGCGCCTGAACCAACCCCGGCCCCGACGCGGCCCGGTCCGGAGTCGCCCTCCGCGCCGCGTGCCCTCGGCCTTCTCCTCGCGCTGCCTGCCGATCGCCGGCTCCTCCGACCGGGGCGAACGGCAGCGCCAGGCCCGCACCCCCACCGCCGTCGGGACCGCCACCAGCGCGAGCCATGCCAGTGTCGCGGCGCCCACCTGCCACCACACCGGCCCGAACCCGGCCAGGACGGCGACCCCGAGCGGCCCGCCCGCCAGCGCCGCGAGCCCCGCGAGCACGGCCGCGCAGAACAGGGCCGCGACCCCGGCGGCACGGGCGGTGCGCCCCGCCGGCCAGACCGCGGCCCGCCCGCCGCCCGGCCTCGTCCCCCCGTCCTCCCCCTCGGCCGCGCCCTGCGCCACCATCCAGCCGATGACGACTCCGGCGACCATCGGCACGGCCCCGGCCGCCCAGTGCACCGGCGCGCCCTCCCCCGCCTCCGGCACCGCCGCGAGCAGCGGGAACGGCGGCAGGAACGGAGCCGGTGCGGAGGACAGCGGGCTGACGACATGGCCGACGCCGAGGGCGAAACCGGGGCCGAGGGCGTAGGCGGCACCCCACACCGCCGCGTTCGGCAGCAGGGCCGCGCACAGCAGCAGCACCGCGAACCGCCCCGACCACGCCTCGGTCAGCCGGAGCAACGACGCCTGGGCCGCCGTACCGTGCCCCACCAGCGACACCGCCACGAGCAGCGCGCCGCCCGCGACGAGCACCGCCAGCCCGGCCGCCGGCGCCCGGGCCACGACACCGGGGCGGCCGTGCGGGCCGAGGAGCAGCGTCCGCACGCCCGCCGGGAGCACGCCCAGCAGCCGCCGCAGCGGCCCGTCCGGACGGCCGTACGCCGACCACACCCCCGCCCCCGCGGCCACGACCGCGACCAGCGGCACGCACACGCCCGTCCACACCCACGACGGCCGCAGCGCACCGCCCGCGGCGTACAGGGCCGCGGGCGCGGCGACGGTGAGGTACCCGAGGACGACACCCGTCCAGGCGGTGCGGGCGGGCACCAGCGGCGGCCCGTCGTCCGGCTCGGCGGCGTCACCGAAGCCGTCGTTCTCGTAGACGGCGTTCCCGGCGAAGTCGTCGTCCTCGCCGCCGGGGCCGCCGTCCGTCGCGTCCCGCGCCGCCCGGTGCAGCAACCACACCGGCAGCGCGAGGAGCAGCAGCGGGGTGACGCCGACGGGGGCGGGGACGCCGGAGAGCGTGTCGGTGCGGACCAGTTCGGCTCCGTGGGCCAGCAGCCACAGCGCCGCCGCCACGTGCAGCGCGCCGCCGGGGCCGCTGTCGGGATACGGGGAGCTGATCCACAGCATCATCACGAGCACGGCGAACGACGCGAGCCCCAGGCCCGCCGCGACCGCACCACCCAGCAGGCCCCCGACCAGTCCGGGCGTTCGGTCCCGCACCCGGCTGAGCAGGGGTGACGACGGACGTCGGCGAGCGGTCATCTCGATCACGCCCGCCATGCTGCCAACGACACGCGCTTTCCCGTCGTAACAGGCGAACCACCGCTGTGTCGCTCAATATACGTTTATGTACTTTTCTGTTCGGAGGGGCGCCCTGTGACGCAGAGCCCTGCCATGCCGCTCCCCCCGCCGAAGGAACGCCGACGCCTGCGTGAGGCAGCCTCGCTGACGCGGGCTCAGCTGGCCTCCCGGGTGGGCGTCACCAGCGAGACGGTGCGCGGGTGGGAGACCGGCCGCGTCACGCCGCGCGGCCGGAAAGGGGAGAAGTACGCGAAGTTGCTGAACTCGCTGGAGACGGAAGGGGAGGTGACGCCGCCTCATGGGGGTGCCGCCGATCCCGGTGTCGCCGATCCCGGTGTCGCCGATCCCGGTGCCGTCGATCCTGGTGACGTCGGTCCTGGTGTCGTCGATTTCGGTGTCGCCGATCACGTGTCCGGCCGTAGCGGCCCGGTCCCCGTCCTCGACCGCGATCGCGACCGGTCCCGAGACCGGTCCCGAGACCGGGACCGCTTTCCGACGCTCGACCGGCGACGCGTCCCCGCCCGGGCCGCGGGGCCGCTGCGGCCGGATGACGCGACCGGCGCCCTCACGCCCGACCAGGCCTTCGACGCGCTGTACGCGTTCTGCGCCCCCGCGCTCGTCCGGCAGACCTACCTGCTGACCGGGCGCAGGGAGCTGGCCCGGGAGGCGGTGGAGCGGGCGTTCCAGATCGCCTGGCAGCGCTGGCCCGAGGTGGCCCGTGACCGGGACCCGGCGGGCTGGGTGCGCGCGGTGGCGTACGAGTGCGCGCTCTCCCCGTGGCACCGGTTCCGGCCCCGCTACCGGTTCTCCGAGCCGCCCCCTTCCGACCCGTTCGACCGGGCGCTGCTGGACACCCTGCTGAAGCTCCCGCCCTCGTACCGCCGCACGCTGCTGCTGTACGACGGAGTCGGGCTCGGCCTGCCGGAGACCGCGGCGGAGACCGAGGCGAGCACCCGGGCAGCGGCGAACCGGCTGGCGCACGCGCGCGAGGCCCTCGCCGAGCGGCTGCCGGAACTGGCGGACCCGGAGGTGCTCCACTGGCGGCTGGTCGAGCTGGCCTCCATCGAGCGGCTGCGGGCGTCCAAGCCACTGGTGGTGCGGCGGGGCGGGGAACGCCGGGCCCGCTTCTGGACGCGGGCCGCCATCGCCTTCACGGTCGCCCTGATCGGCACCACGGCCCTCACCGTCCGCACCGCGCCGACGCGCTACGAGCCGCCCGTGCCGCGGGGCGAGACGGTCCAGGGCGTGCCGCCACCGGTCGCGCCCGGGCCGCTGTCGGAGTCGGAGCGGGAACTGCGGGCGAAGCTGCGCGAGGCGGAGCAGAAGGGGCCGGAGCGGCTGATGCCGCAGCCGCGGTGACGGCAGTGCCCGCGGTGGACGCGGTGGACCCGGTGGACGCGGTGGACGCGGTGGACGCGGTGGACGCGGTGGACGCGGTGGACGCGGTGGACGCGGTGGACGCGGTGCGAGTCTGGAACGGCGGTGGGCCCGCCCCCGGCAGGGAGCGGGCCCACGGTCAGCCTGAGTGGCGTCAGCCGGCGAGGATCTCGCGGGCCAGCTTGGCCGTCTCGGTCGGCGTCTTGCCGACCTTGACGCCGGCGGCCTCGAGGGCCTCCTTCTTGGCGGCGGCCGTGCCGGAGGAGCCGGAGACGATGGCGCCGGCGTGGCCCATGGTCTTGCCCTCGGGCGCGGTGAAGCCCGCGACATAGCCGACGACCGGCTTCTTCACGTTCTCCTTGATGAAGGCCGCGGCCCGCTCCTCGGCGTCGCCGCCGATCTCACCGATCATGACGATCAGGTCGGTGTCGGGGTCGGCCTCGAACGCGGCGAGCGCGTCGATGTGCGTGGTGCCGATGACCGGGTCGCCACCGATGCCGACGGCGGAGGAGAAGCCGATGTCACGCAGCTCGTACATCATCTGGTACGTCAGCGTGCCGGACTTCGAGACCAGGCCGATGCGGCCCGGCTTGGTGATGTCGCCCGGGATGATGCCGGCGTTGGACTGACCCGGGGTGATGAGACCGGGGCAGTTCGGGCCGATGATCCGGGTCTTGTTGCCCTTGGACACGGCGTAGGCGTAGAACGCGGCCGAGTCGTGGACGGCGATGCCCTCGGTGATGACGACCGCGAGCGGGATCTCGGCGTCGATGGCCTCGACGACGGCGGCCTTGGCGAAGGCCGGCGGGACGAAGAGGACGGATACGTTCGCGCCCGTCTTCTCGATCGCCTCGGCGACCGTGCCGAAGACCGGGATCTCGGTGCCGTCGACGTCGACGGTCGTGCCCGCCTTGCGCGGGTTCACGCCACCCACGATGTTCGTGCCGTCGGCCAGCATGAGCTTGGTGTGCTTCATGCCCGTGGCACCGGTCATGCCCTGGACGATGACCTTGCTGTCCTTGTTGAGGAAGATAGCCATGGCTGTGTAGTCCCTCGTCCCTTACTTCGCAGCAGCCGCGAGCTCGGCGGCCTTGTCGGCCGCGCCGTCCATGGTGTCCACGCGCTGGACCAGCGGGTGGTTGGCGTCGGAGAGGATCTTGCGACCCAGCTCGGCGTTGTTGCCGTCCAGACGGACGACGAGCGGCTTGGTGACGTCCTCGCCCTTGTCCTTGAGCAGCTGCAGCGCCTGGACGATGCCGTTGGCGACCTCGTCGCAGGCGGTGATGCCACCGAAGACGTTGACGAACACGGACTTGACGTCCGGGTCGCCGAGGATGATCTCCAGGCCGTTCGCCATGACGGCGGCGGAGGCGCCACCACCGATGTCGAGGAAGTTGGCGGGCTTGACGCCGCCGTGCGCCTCACCGGCGTAGGCGACGACGTCCAGGGTGCTCATGACGAGACCCGCGCCGTTGCCGATGATGCCGACCTCGCCGTCGAGCTTGACGTAGTTGAGGTTCTTCTCCTTGGCCGCGGCCTCGAGCGGGTTGGCCGCGTCCTTGTCCTGGAGGGCCTCGTGCTCCGGCTGACGGAACTCGGCGTTCTCGTCCAGGGAGACCTTGCCGTCCAGGGCGATGACGTCACCGGAGGCGACCTTGGCCAGCGGGTTGACCTCGACCAGGAGGGCGTCCTCCTTGATGAAGGTGTCCCACAGCTTGACCAGGACGTTGACGACCTTGTCGGCGACCTCGGCCGGGAACTTGGCGGCCTCGACGATCTCGCGGGCCTTGGCCTCGGTGACACCCTCGTTGGCGTCGATCGGCGTCTTGGCGACGGCCTCGGGGCGGGTGGCCGCCACCTCCTCGATCTCCATGCCGCCCTCGACGGACGCGATGGAGAGGAAGGTGCGGTTGGCACGGTCCAGGAGGAAGGAGACGTAGTACTCCTCCACGATCTCCGGGGCCGTCTCGGCGATCATCACCTTGTGGACCGTGTGGCCCTTGATGTCCATGCCGAGGATGTTGGTCGCGTGCTCGACCGCCTCGTCGGGGGTGGCGGCGAGCTTGACGCCACCGGCCTTGCCACGGCCGCCGACCTTCACCTGGGCCTTGACGACGGACTTGCCACCGAGGCGCTCGGTGGCTGCGCGGGCCGCCTCAGGCGTGTCGATGACTTCACCGGCCAGCACCGGTACATCGTGCTTGGCGAAGAGGTCCCTCGCCTGGTACTCGAACAGGTCCACGCGCTTCCGTCCCTATCAGTGATCTCGCGGTTCGTTGTCTGCGTGGGCGTGCCGCGAGGGCAACGTGACGTCCGCCGTCTGTCACAAGGGAGGCGCACACGGTGTCCGAGCGCGCGGCATGTCCGTCTCGCAGGTTATCGCTGCTTCCAGGAGGCCTCTAAATCGAGGGTCACACCTGAGCGGTGATACCTGTCACATGATGCCGCGCTCTCTGGCACGGCGTGCCGGGGGTGAGGGGCCTCACCGGGCTGGGGTTGACCCGGTGAGGCCCGCCGAACACCCCCGAAGGAGCACAAAGGTCCTGTTCAGGCCCGGCTCCTGCGGGGTGCGGGGTGGCTGTCCCCACCCCAATGGGGACAGCCACCCCTTCCACGAGGTCTCGGCCTCGCCCGACCGACGGCTTTCGGCCGTCCGGGCCTGGTGCCTCGTGGAGTTCTTGGGATGCCGGGGGGGGGGCAGCTTTTGCGGTGCCTTGTTCTTCACCCGCGCCGTCGTGGGCTCGATCCAGGGCAGCGAAGGCCGGCGGGGCTCCGCGGACGGGGCAGGACTCTCCGTGCGGCGGTCCGGACGCGTGCGCCAGCCCGTGTGCTAGCCGGGGAAGGCGCTTACGTCCCGGTGTCTGTCCCGGGGCCCGGCGGCGTAGGAACGGGCCGCGGCCCCGGGGACGAGCCTCAGCGGGGCGCGGTCGTCCGGGGTGACGGCGTGCACGTCCCCGTGACGCGGGGTGCTGTTGTCCGCCAAGGCCCGGTTGCCGAGCGCGCCGTCGGGACGACCACCGGGCCCGTGCTCGACCGGGGCGTGCCCGGCGCGGCCGATCCGCCCCACGTGGTCGTGGTGCGCCTGCCCGGTGCGTCGAGCACAGTGCTCGACGCCGTGTGCCGCGGTACCCGAGCCCAGGGACTCTGCCGCCTGGGACCCCTCGGCGGCGGTGGGTACGCCGGACAGCGACGCGTCAGACTCCCCGGCTTCCGGGTGGACCTCGACCGGCGCAGGAAGGAGGTGGGTCGGCAGCGCCGGGCGACTGGGGAGCCAGGGAGAGCCGGGCTCATCCGGAACGGCGACGCCGTCATCGGGCGGCGCGGGGGGATCTGGGAGTTCCGGCGGTTCCAAGGGGTTCAGCGGGTCCAGGGGATCCAGCGGGTGCGGCAGGTCCGGCAGCTCCGGCGGGTTCAGCAGGTCCGGCAGCGTCGGCAGGTCGGGGAGTGGGGGGAGCGGCGGCGCATCCGGGAGCGTGGGCGGCAGCGACACCACAGGCAGTGTGGGCGGCAGCGGTATGTCCGGGACGGCCGGGAGCGCCGGGAGCCCGGGCAGTGCCGGTGACGTGGGGGACTCGGGTGACTCGGGGGACTCGGGCGGCACCGGCCGAGTCGGCGGTGCGGGCAGGGCGGGGAGCTTGGGCAGTGTCGCCGCCACGGGGGAACCAGGCCGCGCCGCAGCCACCGGAGAGCCGGACAGCTTGGCCGGCCCGGACGGCTCCGGCTGAACCGGCTGTGCAGGCAGGGGCGCCACGTGGGACGCCACCGCCTCCGACGACGCACCGGCCCCCGGCTCACCCCGCCTTCCCACGCCCCGCTCGGCCACAACCCGCTCGGCCCCGCCCCGCTCGACCACGCCCCGCTCGACCACAGCCCGGGCGTGATGAACCGTGCCCGCTCCTGAGACGATCCGGAGAACCGCCGGTCCGGTCCGCCCGGCCGCGCTGTTCGCCGGGGTGTGCACGCCGTCCGCCGCATGCGCCCGCTCCCCGCACAGCAGCGCGATGAGGAACACCCCGCCCACCAGCAGCCCCGCCTGGAGCGCACGCCACCCGGCCGCCGTGCGCAGCATGCGCAGCGCGGCACCGGGCAGGGCTGCTGACCAGGTCAAGAGGGGGAGCTTCCTCCCGTGCGACGGAACCAGTGCGGAACGCATCACGCGTCACGGGCAACGAGTCGGCACGACGCGGTACTGCCCGGCGCGGCGCGACGCACAGCCGAGCAGGCGCCGATCCTCGCACGGGAGTGCGGAGGTTGCGCAAGCCCCTACCTGCCGATGGGCCGTCATGTCCCTTTTGCTGCGCGGCATCGGACGGTGACGCGTCGACAAGTCGTCACCTGACTGCCCGTCATAACGCTGCTCGCACGGAAAACGCTCCCCGCTCCGTCACGCCGCGTCCGGTATCGGCAACGGCCGCTTCTCGATCGCCGCCGCCATCACCTCCGGGAACAGATCGGGCGTGCAGGCGAACGCCGGTGCCCCCAACGCGGCGAGTGCCGCCCCGTGTTCCCGGTCGTACGCCGGTGCCCCTTCGTCGGAGAGCGCCAACAGCGTCACGAACTGCACCCCCGACGCCTTCATCGCCGAGACCCGCTTGAGCATCTCGTTGCGGATGCCTCCCTCATAGAGGTCGCTGATCAGCACGACCACCGTCTCCGCGGGCCGGGTGATCTGCGACTGGCAGTACGCGAGCGCACGGTTGATGTCCGTACCGCCGCCGAGCTGCGTCCCGAACAGGACGTCGACCGGGTCGTCGAGTCGGTCCGTGAGGTCGACGACCGCCGTGTCGAAGACGACGAGTCGCGTGGAGATCGTCCGCATCGAGGCGAGCACCGCTCCGAACACCGATGCGTACACAACCGACGCCGCCATGGATCCCGACTGATCGATACAGAGGAGGACCTCCTTCTTCGTGGACTGGGTCGCCCGCCCGTACCCGATGAGCCGCTCGGGCACGATCGTGCGGTGGTCGGGCAGGTAGTGCTTGAGGTTGGCCGCGATCGTGCGGTTCCAGTCGATGTCGTGGTGGCGGGGCCGGCTGATGCGGGCGCTGCGGTCGAGCGCGCCGGTGAGAGTGGCCCGGGTGCGGGTGGCGAGCCGCTTCTCCAGGTCGTCGACGACCTTGCGCACGACGGCCCGTGCCGTCTCCTTCGTCGTCTCGGGCATCGCCTTGTTGAGCGACAGCAGCGTGCCGACCAGGTGCACGTCGGCCTCCACCGCCTCCAGCATCTCCGGCTCCAGCAGGAGCGTGGCGAGTCCGAGCCGGTCGATGGCGTCGCGCTGCATGACCTGCACGACCGAGGACGGGAAGTACGTCCGGATGTCGCCGAGCCAGCGTGCGACGGACGGCGCCGACGCCCCGAGCCCCGCCGAACGGTCCCTGCCGCCCTGTGACTTGCCGTCCTGTGACTTGCGGTCCTTCTGTCCGTAGAGCGCGGTGAGGGCCCCGTCCATCGCCGCGTCCGGTCCGGACAGCGCGCATCCGGTGCCGTCCGCCGCGTCGCCGCCGAGCACCAGTCGCCAGCGCCGCAGCCGCTCCTGCGCCGGGTCCGTCGCCTCGGCCGTCATCCGTCGCCTCCCCCGTGAAGCCGCTCCCACAGGGGGATCACCGGCACGGTCGTCGCCGGCCGGGCCTCCGCCCGGGAGCCGTTCCTGACGGCGTCCCCCTCGTCGGCCCTCGTCGTCGGTTCTCCCAGTCCGTCGGTCGTCATCCCGCCACCCCCATCAGGTCCTTGTCGATGTCCTCTTCGTCCCATCCGAGCAGCAGCCGCACCACCGGCAGCACGGCGTCCGCGCGCACCTGGTCCGGTTCCGCCGCGAAGCCCGGTATGCCGGTGCCGGCGGCTGCCGTGCCTCCCCCGGCTCGGGGTCCGCGCCGGACCAGTTCACCGAGGGTCCGGCGGACCCCGGGCTCGTAGGCCGAGAACGTCCGCCGGAGCAGGGGCAGCACGTCCGTGAAGCCCTCCGCCGGCACGCCGGTCAGCCACGCGTCGACCAGCCCGAGCAGTCGTTCGTCGTGCACCAGGAGCAGCCCGCCGCCGGAGCCTCCTCCGACGAAGCCCTCGATCCAGGCGGCCGCGTCCGCGGGCGGGGTGCCCGGTGACAGGACGAGTCCCATGAGCCGCGCCGCCTCGTCCTGGGCCAGCTCCCCGTCGTCGAGGAGCAGCCGCACGGCCCGCCCCCGGATCACTCCGGGCACGGTGTCCCGCCCGGTCAGCACCCGCAGCACCGACTGCCAGCGGGCTCTCAGGCGGCCGTGTCCCGCTGCCGGGGTGTCGCCCAGGAGCGCGACGGCTCCGTGCACCGCGTCCACGTGACGCCGCATCTCCTCGGCGGCGTCCGCGTCGAGCGCGGCGCAGGCCGGGGGCAGGCCGACGAAGACCCGCTCGGCCAGGCCGGCGGCGACCTCGCCCAGGGCCGCGGTGTCCGTGCCGCGCACATCGCCGTAGCGCAGGGAGCGGACCAGGGCCGGAAGCGCCTGGGCGAGGTGACCGACGTCGGTGTCGAGGGCGGCCCGGTCGGCGAGGATCCGCATCACGGTCGGCAGCGCGTCGGGCAGTTCGGCCAGCAGGCAGCGCTCGGCGAGTGCGGTGACGTCGGCCAGGCCCTCGGTGGCGACGGCGTCCGCCTCGGCCCTGGCGGTCGCGGCGGACAGCACGGTCGTCCCCCACACGCCCGCCTCGGCCACGCGTACGGACAGCTCGGGCTCCCAGCGCAGCCGCCACGTCTCCCGGAACGTGCCCGTACCGCCCCGCGAGGCGGCCGGTTCGCCCCAGGCGATGCCGAGCAGCCGCAGCCGGTGCAGCAGTCTGCTGCGGGCCGCGTCGGTCTCCTTGCGGAGGTCGAGCTCCAGCTCCCGCTCCAGCGCTTCCGGTTTCAGCCGCAGTCTGCGCTGGAGCCGGGTGAGGTCCCGCTGCAACGGAACCGCCGGCGCCGTCGGCGGCACCTCCCCCAGCACGTCCCCCACGACCAGCCGGTCCCGGACCAGGGCCAGCGGCACGTCCGAGCCCTCGCACATCACCGCACGCACCGCGTCCGTCGTCTCGCTCAGTCCCGGCAGGGGGCGCCCGCGCATCGCCGCGAGTGTCTCGGCGAGCCGCACCGCCTCGATGACGTGCGCGGAGGAGACGATCCGGTCCTCGTCGCGGAGCAGCCCCGCCACCTTCGTCATCCACCGCTCCACGGGGCGGTCCGGGGCGCTGAACAAGTGCCCGTACCAGCCCGGCGAGTCGATGCCGGCTCCGTAGCCGCTGGTCCGGGAGAGCCTGCGGTGGGTCCACGGCACCCACGTCATGTCGGTCTTGACCTTGGGCAGCCCCTTCAGGAGCGCCTTGTCGGCGGCGACGGTCGTCCTCCGCCGCAGGGCGGGCACGTGCCAGGCACCGCAGACGACGGCCACGCCGTCCTCGAACTCCCGTTGCGCGGTCCGCACCTGGAGCCGCATGTACGCCTCCCGCACCAGGTCCCGGTCGTGTCCCCCGCTGCCGTAGGCCTCCCGCAGGGCGCCCATGGCCTCCTCCAGGGCGGTGAACGGCGCGAGCGCGTCCCCCTCCCCCACGCCCCGGTGCTCGACCACGTCCTCCCACCAGCGCTCCGGGTCGTCGTAACCGGCGGCCTCGGCGAGGACACCGAGCGGATCGATCCGGGCGTCGGCGGGGGCGGTGCCAGGGCCGGTTCCGGGGCCGTCACCGGCCTCGTCATCCGCCGTATCCGCGTCCGGAGGGGACGCGCCCTCCGCTCCGGCCTCGTCCTCCTGCCTCCCCCAGGCCAGGGTGTGTGTGGCCGGCAGGTCGATGAAGCGGGCGGGGACACCCTGGTCCAGGGCCCAGCGGATGGCGACCCACTCCGGGGAGAACTCGGCCAGCGGCCAGAACGCCGAGCGGCCGGGCTCGTCCACGGCATGGGCGAGCAGGGCGACCGGCGGCCGCATCTCCTCGTCGGCGGCGAGCGGGATCAGCGCGTCGGCCTCGGGCGGCCCTTCGATGAGCACGACGCCCGGCCGGGCCTCCTCCAGCGCCGCCCGCACCGCCCGTGCCGAACCCGGCCCGTGGTGGCGCACCCCGAGCAGCACCGGCCCTGCCCCCCGGCCCGCCGGACTCTCCACAGCTGTCACTTGCTTCCCTCCCATCCCCTGTCCCGCGCCCGCGACCATCCCGCGTCGCTCACACGCTCACCTCGCGGCAGGCCCGGTAGAAGTCCTTCCAGCCGTCGCGCTCGCGGACGACGGTCTCCAGGTACTCCTGCCAGATCACGCGGTCGGCCGCCGGGTCGCGGACCACCGCGCCGAGGATGCCCGCGGCGACATCGCCCGGCCGCAGCGCGCCGTCGCCGAAGTGGGCTGCCAGCGCGAGCCCGTTGGTGACGACGGAGATCGCCTCGGCCGTGGACAGCGTGCCGCTGGGCGACTTCAGCTTCGTCCGGCCGTCGGACGTGACCCCGTCGCGCAGCTCCCGGAAGACCGTGACGACCCGGCGGATCTCGTCCAGGCCCTCGGGCGCGGCCGGCAGGTCGAGGGAGCGGCCGATCTGGTCGACGCGGCGGGAGACGATGTCGACCTCGGCCTCGGGGCTCTCCGGCAACGGCAGCACGACCGTGTTGAAACGGCGGCGCAGGGCGCTGGACAGGTCGTTGACCCCGCGGTCCCGGTCGTTGGCGGTGGCGATCAGGTTGAAGCCGCGGACCGCCTGCACCTCCTGGCCGAGCTCCGGTATCGGCAGCGTCTTCTCCGACAGGATCGTGATGAGCGTGTCCTGCACGTCGGCCGGGATGCGGGTCAGCTCCTCGACGCGGGCGGTCATGCCCTCCGCCATGGCCCGCATCACCGGGCTGGGCACGAGGGCGTCGCGGCTCGGGCCGTGGGCGAGCAGCTGCGCGTAGTTCCAGCCGTAGCGGATGGCCTCCTCCGGGGTGCCGGCGGTGCCCTGCACCAGCAGCGTGGAGTCGCCGCTGACCGCCGCGGCCAGGTGCTCGGACACCCACGTCTTCGCCGTGCCCGGCACGCCGAGCAGGAGCAGGGCGCGGTCGGTGGCGAGCGTCGTGACGGCGACCTCGACGATGCGGCGCGGGCCCACGTACTTCGGTGTGATCACGGTGCCGTCCGGCAGTGTGCCGCCGAGCAGGTACGTCGCGACCGCCCACGGCGACAGCTTCCAGCGAGCCGGGCGCGGGCGGTCGTCCTGGGCGGCCAGCGCGGCGAGTTCACCGGCGAAGGCGTCCTCGGCATGCGGTCGCAATGCCTGGGCCGATCCCGTCTCCCCCTCTTCGACGGGCGTCGGCTCAACGGACACAGTCATGGCAAAGTCCCCCTCCAGCTCGGCCGGTTCGGATCTGCCACCAACGTTGCACCACACCACTGACAATCCGTTCTGACCTGCGAAAACACCTCGCCGACGCCGTTCGCGGAGTCGATTGTCAGTGGGGGGATCTACCTTCGACGACATGACTCAGCAGGGGGTGCGCTGGACGGCGGACCAGGTGCTGGCACTGGCGCCTGACGCCGCATCACGCAAAGCGGGAAGCAAACTCGGAGCGGCGGGGCCGTGGTCCGAGGCGGGGAGTTCCGACGAGGGGACGGTGTGGGGGCTGTGCAAGGGCAGCGGAAGCAAGCCGTATCAGACGGTCGTGGACATCGCGGATGCCTCCGGGCCCGCGTACAAGTGCAGTTGCCCCAGCCGCAAGTTCCCGTGCAAGCACGCGCTGGGGCTGCTGCTCCTCTGGGCGAGCGGCGACGGGGCGGTGCCGACGGCGGAGGTGCCGGAGTGGGCCGGGCAGTGGACGGCGGGGCGGCGCAAGCGGGCGGAGGAGAAGAAGGCCGGGGAGGGCCCTGGTTCGACTCCGGCGTCCGCTGATCCGGAGGCGGCGCGGCGCCGGGCGGAGCGCCGGGCCGAGCGGGTCACGGCGGGCGCGGTGGAGCTGGAGCAGCGCCTGACGGACTTGTTGCGCGGCGGCCTGGCGTCGGCGGAGCAGTCCGGCTACGGCCTCTGGGAGGAGACGGCGGCCCGCATGGTCGACGCCCAGGCCCAAGGCCTGGCCGCCCGCGTGCGGGAGTTGGGGGCCGTCCCGTCCACCGGCCCGGGCTGGCCGGTGCGGCTGCTGGAGGAGTGCGCGCTGCTGCACCTCCTCGGCCGGGGCTGGCTGCGCCGCGAGCGGCTGCCGGACGGCCTCGCCGCGACGGTCCGCGCCCGCATCGGCCTGCCGGCCTCCGCGGACGGCCCGCCGGTCCGGGACCGCTGGCTGGTCCTCGCGCAGTACGACACGACGGACCCGCGTCTGACGACCCGCCGGATCTGGCTCCACGGCGCCGACTCGCACCGTACGGTGCTGCTCCTCTCCTACGGCGCCGCCGGCCGCGCCCCGGAACTGGCGCTGCCGGTGGGGCTGGCCCTGGAGGCCGAGGTGTCGGCGTACCCGGGTGCGGGACAGCCGCGGGTGGCCCTGGGCGAGCAGTTCGCTCCGCCCGCACCGGCGGCGATACGTCCGCCGGGGCTGACGACGTCGCAGGCGGCGGCCCGTTACGGCGACGCCCTGCGCGACGACCCGTGGCTGGAGTCCGTCCCGGTGACGCTGGACCGGGTCGTCCCGACCCCGGACGGCGACTCCTGGCAACTGGCGGACGCCGACGAGGACGCCGCGCTGCCCCTCACCCCCGCCGCGCGATCCCGTCCGGGGCTGTGGCGGCTCGTGGCCCTGTCGGGCGGCGCACCGGTCAAGGTCTTCGGCGAATGCGGCCACCAGGGCTTCACACCGCTGACCGCCTGGCCCGAAGGCCCGGGCGACGCGGTGACGCTGTGCTGACTCCTCCGGCGCGCGGCCGTCTTCGCCAGACCCGCCCTTCTCACGAATCCACGCATCTTTCAGGCATCACGGGACAACCGGTAAGGGTGAGCCTTCAACCACCCCCGGGCGCTCCGCGGAAAGGAAGCTCATGACCAGGACCTCCGCTCCTGTGGACGCGCCCGTCACGGGCGCCTGGGAGGGGCTCGTCACCACGGCGCTGCTGGGCACGGACCGGCGCACCCCGCCGGGCAGCGCCCCGGGCCCGGACGCTCCGGTGGCCCTGCTGGACGCGGCGGCCGTGGAGACCGTGCGGCGACGGGCCGGTCTGCGTCCGGCCCGGGCGGCGGAGCGTCCGCAGCCGGCCCCCGAGGACCCGCGTCCGCCCTTGCCGCCGGCGGCCGCCCACAGACTCGGCATGCTGCTGGCCGACCGCCCCGGCACGTCCGGCGGCCGTCGCGGCACCGCGCCCGATCTGGTGGAACTGCTGCCCCAGTGGCTCGCGGCGGCTAACGCCCGTGGTTTCGCACCGCCTCCGCAGGCGCTCCCCGCGCTGCTGGACGCGGCCCGGGGCCGTACGGATCTGCGCCCGGCGGCGCTGGAGTTCGCCGGACCGCGGGCCCTGTGGCTGGCGCGACTGAATCCGGACTGGCGGTTCGCCCTGCGCTCGACACCGGGCGGCGGAGCGGCCCTGCCGCACCTGGAGGACGACGACAGGGTTCAGCAGTTGTGGGAGGAGGGTCTGTTCGCCGAACGGGTCGCCCTGCTGTCCGCACTGCGCTCCCGGGAACCGGCCGCCGCACGCGCCCTGCTCGCGACGACCTGGGCGACGGAGCGGGCCGAGGACCGGCTGATGTTCCTCGACTCCCTGCGCACGGGCCTGACCCCGGACGACGAGCCGTTCCTGGAGCAGGCCCTCGCCGACCGCAGCCGCAACGTCCGGGCGACGGCGGCGGAACTGCTGTCGGCACTGCCCGGTTCGGCACTCGCCGCGCGGATGGCGGTCCGGGCGGCGGCCTGCGTGGCCATCGACCACGCGCACTCCACCGGGACCTCGCAGGAGACGCGCACCGCGGATGCCGCGCCCGTCCCCGCACCCGCACCCGCACCCGCGATCGTCGTCGAAGCGCCGCACGAGTGTGATCCGGGCATGGAGCGCGACGGCGTCGTGGCGAAGGCTCCCGCGGGACGGGGCGAACGGTCCTGGTGGTTCGGCCAGTTGGTCGAGGCGGCACCGCTCGGGACCTGGTCGCGGCGGCTGGGCGGGCGAACCCCGCGCGAGATCGTGGCGCTGCCGGTCGCCGACGACTGGCAGGGCGAACTGCACGCGGCCTGGTGCCGGGCCGCCGTGCGCCAACGGGACGCCGAGTGGTCACGCGCGCTGCTCGGCGAGCCCTCGGCACCGGAGGCGGGCGGTCCGGGAGCGGTCTCCCTCGCCGAACGCGCCAAGCTGCTCGGCACGCTGGGAGCCGACGAACGGGCCGAGTGGGTGGCCGGCTTCATCGCGACGCACGGCCTGTCCGAGGCCTTCCAACTGCTCGGCGTGTGCGCGGTGCCGTGGGCCCCGCCACTCGGCCGGGCCGTGGTGGACGCGCTCAACATCGCCCGGGACGCGGGGAGCTATCCATGGAGTTTCAGCGGAGTCATGGGCCTGGCCGAGCGCTGCCTCGACCCGTCCGAATCCGGCCGCCTCGACGCCCTGCTGGCCGTACCGGACGAACCGGAGAACGCGTCCCCGGGGGCCGGTGGCTACTGGGCGGAGGCCTTCCAGCGCCTGGTCACGACCCTGCGCCTGCGCGCGGCGATGGCGGAGGAACTGAGCGCGCCATGACGGCCGTCGGCCTCACCGGCGGCGCGGCACCGGCCGCAGCCCCCGGGCCGACTCCGCACGCCCGTCCTCACGGCCGCGCGAGCAGGAACTCCGCCGACGTCGAGACCCACATCCCGCCACCCAACGCCACAGCTCGGCACCCGCACCTGTACCCGCACCCGCACCCGCACCCGCACCCGCCCACAGCAGGCAACACCCCGAAGAACACGGTCAACTCCCCGAAGCGCCCCGGGCGAACCGCCGGAGGCCTACGCCTCGGCCGGCTGGCGGCGTACGTTCGCCCGGACCCAGTCCACGATCGACGCCGTCGTCGCGCCGGGCGTGAAGATCTCCGCGACGCCCTTCTCCTTCAGCAGGGGGATGTCCGCCTCGGGGATGATCCCGCCGCCGAAGACCAGGATGTCCTCCGCGTCCCGCTCCTTGAGCAGCTCGATCACCGCCGCGAACAGCGTGTTGTGCGCGCCGGAGAGGATGGACAGCCCGATCGCGTCGGCGTCCTCCTGGATCGCGGTGTCGACGATCTGCTCGGGAGTCTGGTGGAGCCCGGTGTAGATGACCTCCATACCGGCGTCGCGCAGGGCCCGCGCGATCACCTTGGCCCCGCGATCGTGGCCGTCGAGCCCCGGCTTGGCCACCACTACGCGGATCGGACCGGCTGCCACACCCATCACTGCCTCCATGAAGCGTCTACATCCATCCGTTCCGACAAGTACCGCACACATCGGACACGCCGTACATGCCGTACACACCGCACAGGGCCGCCACGAACCGCCCGGGCAAGTGAACGAACGTTATCTCCAGGATCCCGTAACCGGCAGTTTCGCGGTGCGGACCGAGGGGGAAATCACACGATGGGACAAGCGCAAGGGGAGCCGCAAGGAGGTCGCCGCACCGCCGCGCCACCCACCACGCACCGCGGCGGTGCGGCACTTCAGCGAAGGCACAAAGGGCACGCAGGGCAAGCAGAACCAGCACCGCACGCACAGCACGCAGGGCAGGCACGGCGCGACGGCGGGGAGTCCCGTCACCTCACCGAGAAGGGAACCCGTCGCATCACCGGCGTCACAGACGCCACACGCCGCGCACAACCCCCGCAGCTCACGCGGCTCACGCCGCCCGCGCGGTCAACGCCGGCCGTCTTCGCAGCAGCTTTCCACGAGAGCACTCGGGGGACGGAGCCGTCCTCCCGCGTGCCGACAGGAGGTCGGCCATGAAGGTCACGGGGGCTGCTCTGCCCTTTCTTCCGTTCTGCCAGCGCCTGCTGCCGAGCCGGCTGGCGGGACTCTCCATGGCCCTCCTGAAGGCCACCGCCCTGGAGATCGCGATCCTGGCCGGACATCTCCTCCTCTATCCCTCCGGCATCACCCAGGAGCGACGAGCCCCCGCCTCACCCCTGCCCACCGGTGACGGCGCCGCCCAACTGCCCACGCAGGCCAAGCCCCCCGTCCTCCTGCTGCACGGCTTCATCGACAACCGCTCCGTCTTCGTCCTGCTGCGCCGCAGCCTCGCCCAGCACGGCAGGCAGCAGATCGAGTCCCTCAACTACTCGCCCCT
The DNA here is from genome assembly GCF_040645895.1 of Streptomyces olindensis. NCBI lineage: Bacteria > Bacillati > Actinomycetota > Actinomycetes > Kitasatosporales > Streptomycetaceae > Streptomyces > Streptomyces olindensis. The sequence continues at coordinate 158,006 of NZ_JBEYZD010000002.1, forward strand.
GACCTGCGACATACGCGCCGCGGCCGAGCTGCTGGGCCGACGCGTGGAGGAGATCTGCGAGCGCACCGGAGCCCGGCAGATCGACGTCGTCGGGCACAGCCTCGGCGGTCTGATAGCGCGTTACTACGTGCAGCGGCTCGGCGGCGACACGCGCGTCCGGACGCTCGTGACACTCGGCACGCCGCACTCCGGCACCCGAGTCGCGCCCCTGGCCGACGCGCACCCCATCGTGCGCCAGATGCGCCCCGGCTCACCGGTGCTCGAGGAGCTCACTCGGCCCGCCCCTGGCTGCCGTACGCACTTCGTCAGCTACTGGAGCGACCTGGACCATGTGATGGACCCGCTGGAGACGGCCTGCATCGACCATCCCGACCTGTCGGCGCAGAACGTGCGGGTGACCGGCATCGGCCACCTCGCCCTGCCCGTGCACCCCGCCGTCGCCAACGGAATACGGCAGGTCCTCGACACGGCCCGCCCGGGTGAACCGTCCGCCGGGCGCACCGACGGCCTCACGGTGGCCTGACACCGGCCCGGTCCGCCGGCCTCGTCCGCCACCCGGTCGGGCGACAGTCGGCGTCGGACCGTCACACACGGCTCGCAGACTCGTCATACAGACGACGCACCGCGTCGAAGCACGCACCAACATCGAACAAACCTCGAACACAGAGCCAAACCCGCGTCCGCAGTCCGCCAAAACACGGCCGAATGCCCGTTTCCTGCGCGCGTGAAACCTGCCGAAGATTGTCGTGCCCGCGTACCGCCGGGTACAGTCGCCGCACTGCTCTGGCAGCCCCTGTTGTCGAGGCGAAAGAGAAGTTGGTGAACGACCGTCACCCGTCGGGGACCATGACCCCGGCTCCGGCTTCCGACGCCGCCTCGGCGCACTACGCGTCGTACGGCACCCAGGAAGCCCAGTACGGCGACTTCACCACGTACGGCGACTACGCCGCCACTGGTTTTGACCCCGGTACGGACGGCTCCGGTTTCAACGCCACCGGGCACGCCACCGCGACCTTCGCCACGGACCCCCTCTTCGGCGACATGCCGGGCAGCGGCCACGACACGGGCTCGTACGACACCGGCCACTGGCCCACGGGCGCGCACGAGAACCCGCACTACGACGGCTACGCGGCCCAGCACCACGCCGCCTACGACACGGGCGTCTACGACACGACCTCCTGGACGGCCGAGCAGCAGCCGCTGTCGGTCATCCCGCCGCAGGCCACGTCCCCGGACAGCACCGGGCAGTGGGACGCCGGCGCCTGGCTCCAGCCCGACCAGTCCGGCAACCCGGCCGACCAGACCCAGCAGTGGGAATGGGGCACGCAGTCCTTCGACACCGGCGCCTACGACGCCACGCAGTGGAACTCCGACGGCGCGGCCACCGCCCCGGCCCCCGACGGGTACGAGCACCACGGCGAAGCCTTCGACCAGCACGAGACCGCGACGTTCGAGCAGGTCGCCTACGACGAGGCCGGCGGGGCCGCCTACCACGATCCCGCCACGGACGGCGGTGAGCCGGCCGCCACCGGTGAACTCCCCACCGTGGCCCCCCTCATGGACGGCCAGGAAGAGGTCAGCCCGGCCCCCGGCTCTCGCGCCGCCGCGCGCGCCGGGTCCCGCTCCCGCCGCCGTACGCCCCCCAAGCGCTCGGCGCTGATGACGATCGCGGTGCCCTCGGCGTGTGTGATGGGCGTCGCCGGGATCGCCGCCGCCTCCGTCGGCAGCCTCACCGACGACAGCGCCGCCGAGGCGCACACGACCGCGGCGGACGCGCAGCCGGTGAAGCCGGCCGCTGCCAACAACAAGCTGGACACGCAGCTGCAGAGCCTCGCCGCCGGCGCCGACGACTTCGCCGACCGGGCCAGCCGTACGCAGGAGCGCATCGACCTCAAGGCCCAGCAGGCCGCCGAGCGCAAGCGGGCGGCGGAGGAGGCGGCCCGCAAGGAGCGGCTGCGGCCCAAGTTCGCCCTGCCGGTCGCGCAGCACGGACTCAGCGCCCTTTACGGCCAGTCCGGCATCAACTGGATGTCCCTCCACACGGGCATCGACTTCCCCGTCTCGTACGGCACGACCGTGATGGCCGCGACCGACGGCACCGTGCGCACCCAGTGGAACAGCGCCTACGGCAACATGATGATCGTGACCGCGAAGGACGGCACGGAGACGTGGTACTGCCACCTCTCCACGTACACCGTGCCCTCCGGCACGACCGTCAAGGCCGGCGATCCGATCGCGCGCTCCGGCAACTCCGGCAACTCGACCGGCCCGCACCTGCACTTCGAGGTGCGCCCGGCCGGCGGCTCGCCGATCGACCCGCTCCCGTGGCTGCGCAGCCACGGCATCAACCCGACGTAACGTCCCGGCAGCCCCCGCCGAGCGGACGGGGGCCCATCAGGTCACCTCACGGCGCTACAGCTTCTCCACCGGCGCGTACCGCAGCAGCAGCCGCTTCGGCTTCGTGTCGCCGAAGTCGATCGTGGCCTCGGCGTTCGCGCCCGTGCCCTTGACCGCGACGACGGTCCCGAGCCCGAACTGGTCGTGGGTGACCCGGTCCCCCACGGCGAGCGACACCACCGGCTTCTCGGCGGCGCGACGCGTGGCGAAACCGGACGCGCCCGACGCCGACGACCGCGAGCGGGACGAGGACAGCGAGGACGCCACCGCCGAGACCGGTCCGGAGGACGCGGGCGCGGTCGCTCCCGTCCGCTTCCACTCCACGTGGGCCGCGGGGATCTCCTCCAGGAACCGGGAGGGCGGGTTGTACGACGGCTGGCCCCAGGCGCTGCGCAGCGTGGACCGCGTCAGATACAGCCGCTCCCGGGCGCGCGTGATGCCGACGTAGGCCAGGCGCCGCTCCTCCTCCAGCTCCTTGGTCTGGCCGAGGGCGCGCATGTGCGGGAAGACGCCGTCCTCCATGCCGGTGAGGAAGACGACCGGGAACTCCAGGCCCTTGGCCGTGTGCAGGGTCATCAGCGTGATGACGCCGTCGCCGTCCTCCTCGTCGGGGATCTGGTCGGAGTCGGCGACCAGCGCGACCTGCTCGAGGAAGTCGGCCAGCGTGCCCCCCGGGGCGGCGGCCCCCGGCGTCTGTGCGCCCTCGCCGCGCTCCTGCTCGAACTCCATGGCGACGGCGGCGAGTTCCTGGAGATTCTCGATCCGGGTCTCGTCCTGCGGGTCGGTGGAGGCCTGCAGCTCGGCGAGGTATCCGGTGCGCTCCAGGACGGCCTCCAGCACGGTGGCCGGTCCGGCGCCGGACTCGACGATGGTCCGGAGGTCCTCCATCAGCGTGTTGAACCGCTTGACGGCGTTGGTGGAGCGCGCGGCCATGCCGTACGCCTCGTCGACGCGCTTGAGCGCCTGCGGGAAGCTGATCTTCTCCCGCTGGGCGAGGGCGTCGATCATCGCCTCGGCGCGGTCGCCGATGCCCCGCTTGGGGACGTTGAGGATCCGGCGCAGCGGCACCGAGTCCTCCGGGTTGGCCAGGACGCGCAGGTAGGCCAGGACGTCCCGGACCTCCTTGCGCTCGTAGAAGCGGACGCCGCCGACGACCTTGTAGGGCAGTCCGACGCGGATGAAGACCTCTTCGAAGACACGGGACTGGGCGTTCGTGCGGTAGAAGACGGCGACGTCGCCGGCCTTCGCCTCGCCCGCGTCCGTGAGGCGGTCTATCTCGTCGGCGACGAACTGCGCCTCGTCGTGCTCGGTGTCGGCGACGTAGCCGGTGATCCGCGCGCCCGTGCCCGCGTTGGTCCACAGGTTCTTGGGGCGGCGGGACTCGTTGCGCTCGATGACCGCGTTGGCGGCGCTGAGGATCGTCTGTGTGGAGCGGTAGTTCTGCTCCAGCAGGATCGTCGTCGCGTCCGGGTAGTCCTCCTCGAACTGGAGGATGTTGCGGATCGTCGCGCCGCGGAAGGCGTAGATCGACTGGTCGGCGTCACCCACCACGCACAGCTCGGCGGGCGGGATCTCGGCCTCGGGCGGCACGTCGACGGGGTGCTCCGAGGTGCCGACCAGCTCGCGGACCAGGGCGTACTGCGCGTGGTTGGTGTCCTGGTACTCGTCGACGAGCACGTGCCGGAAGCGGCGGCGGTAGTGCTCGGCGACGTCCGGGAAGGCGCGCAGCAGATTGACCGTCGTCATGATCAGGTCGTCGAAGTCGAGGGCGTTCGCCTCGCGCAGCCGCGACTGGTACATCGCGTAGGCCTGGGCGAGGGTCTTCTCGAAGCCGTCGGTGGCCTGGGCGGCGAAGTCCTCCTCGTCGATCAGCTCGTTCTTCAGGTTGCTGATCTTGGCGCTGAAGGACTTGGGCGGGAAGCGCTTGGGGTCGAGGTCCAGGTCGCGGCAGACCAGGGCCATCAGGCGCTTGGAGTCGGCGGCGTCGTAGATCGAGAACGAGGACGTGAAACCGAGCTTCTTCGACTCGCGCCGCAGGATCCGCACGCACGCGCTGTGGAAGGTCATCACCCACATGGCGTTGGCGCGCGGGCCGACGAGCTGCTCGACGCGTTCCTTCATCTCGCCGGCGGCCTTGTTGGTGAAGGTGATCGCGAGGATCTGGCCCGGGTGCACGTCCCGCTCGGCGAGCAGGTGGGCGATGCGGTGCGTGAGCACGCGGGTCTTGCCGGAGCCGGCGCCGGCCACGATGAGCAGCGGGGAGCCGGAGTGGACGACAGCGGCGCGCTGGTTGTCGTTCAGCCCCTCCAGGAGGGCGGCGGTGTCCACGAGCGGGCGCGGGGCGCCGTCTCGGTAGTAGGCGTCCCGGTCCGGCGGCGCGTCGAACTTCCCGCCGAACAGATCGTCCGGGATCGACTCCGGAGCGTGATCGTCCTCGGGCGGCGGCGGGGGCTCGTCCGCAGGGCCCCGCTGGGCCTGGAGGTCCGCCAGGAAGCTGTCGTCAAAGAGGCTGCTCATCGCTCTCCGAGTCTAGGGCGCCCCACTGACAGCCCGCCGCCGCCCTGAGAACATCGCCGAAACGAGCGCCCCGTCACCCTCCAGGATCGGGCGATCACGGCCCGCGATGGAGCGGCAAACATGGACGACTCGTGACCAACCTCCGCCACTTCGTCACGCTCGGCGATGCTCTGGAGGGAGGTCACGAAAATGTATCGGGCATATCACCCATCAACCTTCACAGGGGCCACACGAGTTGGCTACCGTGCGGGCAGGCCGTACGACCCCCACCGGCGAACGTCGCCGGGCCGCGCGGCCTCCGCCGAGTCCGGTGCGCCGCCGAGCAGCCGGAGCCGGGGACCCACCGAGACCTTGGGGTGAATCGGCCCGACTCCCTTTCCGGAGCAGGCCGTAGGGCAACCCTTCCGACATACCCGCCCGAACCCGACAGCTAACCCGGTAGGCGGAACATGGAAGGAGTCGCCTCCCTTGGCGTCGCACCGCAAGTCGCGTCCTACGGGTACGCGCGTGGCAGGCATACGGACCCCCGCCCTCGCAACGGCGGCCCTCACCTCCGTGGCCCTGCTGTCCCAGTCGGCCAACGCAGCCCCCGGGGCCGACGACAAGCCCAGCCTGGAGGAAGTCGAGAAGAAGGTCGACGACCTGTACCGCCAGGCCGAGTCGGCGACCGACAAGTACAACGCGGCCAAGGAGAAGACCGCGAAGCAGCGCAAGCGCGTCGACACCCTCCTCGACGACGTCGCCCAGCGCACCCAGAAGCTCAACGAGGCGCGGGAGGAGCTGGGTTCCTTCGCCGCCGCCCAGTACCGCACCGGCGCCTCCGCCCCGGACACCGCGACGTTCCTGCTCGCGGACACCCCGCAGGACTACTTCGACCAGACGCAGCTGATGGACCGGATGACCGGCCGTCAGAAGGTCGCCGTCGACGACTACGTCACCCAGCAGTCCGAGACGATGGAGAAGCGCCAGGAGGCCACGGCGAGCCTCGCGACGCTCACCGAGTCCCAGGGCGACCTGAAGACCGCCAAGGCCACCGTCCAGCGCAAGCTCGCCGACGCGCGCGAGCTGCTGTCGAAGCTGACCTCCGAGGAGAAGGCGCGGCTCGCGGCGATCGAGAAGGAGAAGCAGGAGGAGGCCGCCCGCAAGGCCGCCGAGCTGGCCCGGGAGCAGGCCGAGCAGCAGCAGGCCCAGGAGGAGGCCGCCCAGCGGCAGGAGAGCGGCTCCTCGACGTCGGGCTCCGGCACCTCCACCTCGACGGCCCCGGCCGACTCCTCGTACGCCACCAAGGCCGAGAAGGCCCTCGCCTTCGCCCGCGCCCAGATCGGCAAGCCGTACGTCTGGGGCGCCGTCGGTCCCGGCTCCTACGACTGCTCCGGCCTCACCCAGGCCGCGTGGAAGGCCGCGGGCGTGACCCTGCCGCGCACGACCTACGACCAGGTCGACGCCGGCACCACGGTCCCCCTCTCCCAGGCGCTCCCCGGCGACCTGGTCTTCTTCTACGACGACGTCACCCACGTGGGCATCTACATCGGCAACGGCATGATGATCCACGCTCCGAAGCCCGGCACCTACGTGCGCGAGGAGTCGATCTACTACGACGGCGAGTCGTCGATCCACAGCGTGGTGCGGCCCGCCTGAGAAGTCCCGGACGTTTTTGAGGGGCACGCGCGCGTGCCCCTCTCGTCCTGTGTGCGGCGCTCTCTAGCATCGACGCTATGCCCGACCCATCCCCGTCTGTCATGTTGTGGGCGATGTACGCCCTGACGACCGGCACCTTGTCGGTCGGTCTCGACTCGGCGGGGTACGAGGTCCTGTCCGGGATCATCCTCGTCCTGGCCTGCGCGGGCTGGCTGGGGGCGGTCGCGCAGGCCCTGCTGCTGCCGCCACGGCCGGTCCCAGTCTCGGCTTCGGCTCCGGCTCCGGCTTCGGCTCCGGCTTCAGTCTCGGCCTGGCGGAGGGAGACGGCGGCCGCGCTCGCCTGGGTGGCCGCGACCGCCCTCGTCGGCACCGGCTTCTCCGCGGCCGGCCTGCAGCGCCCGGCCGCGGCGCTGCTGGCACTCGCCACGCCGCTCTGGGCCGTGCTGCTCGTCGCGGCGGGCAGGGAGCGGCGCGGGACCGTGTTCCTGCGCTGCGTGGCCACCCAGGGCCTCGCCGTCCTCGGCGCCACGCTCGCCGCCGCCGAATCGGCGGCCTGGCTCGCACACGCGGCCCTGACGCTGTTCTGGCTGGGGCTCGTGCTCTACTGCCTCGCCCTGTTCCGTTTCCAGCCGCGGCAGGTGGCCGAAGGGGCCGGGGACCACTGGCTCCCGGGCGGCGCGCTCGCCGTCTCGGCGCTGGCCGGGGCGAGGCTCCTCAGCGCCGACAGCGACCGCCTGTACCTGTGGAACGACGACGACCACGCCGTCCTCGGCAGGGTCACCGTCACGCTGCTCGTGCTCACCGCGGTCGCTTGCGTCGCCCTGTTCACGGCCGAGCTCTTCTGGCCCCGGCGCCGTTACGACGTGCGGCGCTGGGCGACCGTGTTCAGCGCGGTCGGGACGGCGGCCGCGGCCCTGGCGGTCGCCGCCGCCCTCGACGCCCCTTGGCTCGACGCCCTCGGGGAGGCGCTGCTGTGGATCACGGTGGCCGGCTGGCTGGGATGCACGGCCTGGACGATCACCTCGGCCCGGGCCGGCGGGCGGACGGGCCGGGTGAGGTCCGGAGCACGGCGGTTCAGGTCCAGAGCACGGCGATGAAGACGTTCGCCGCGGTCAGCAGCCCGACCAGGCCGAACAGGCCCTTGTCCACCTTCTCGTCGTCGCGTTTGACGTAGACCAGGCCGAGGATCACGATCAGCAGGGCCAGCTTCACGCCGATCTTGATGTTGTTCACGGACTGGTCGTCGGCCTGGTTGAGGCCGACCAGGATCACACCGGTGACCAGCATCGTCAGCGCGCCGTGCAGCATCGCGGGGGTGTAGCGGGCGGTGCCCGCGCCCATCGCCTTCATCTGGGTGAGGAAGCCGCCCAGGAGCGCGGCGATGCCGATGATGTGGAGGCCGACGAAGAGGTGGATGAGTACGTCCATGAGGCCGGAGCCTAATGAGGGCCCCGACGCCTCCCGACACCGGCCCATCGATGCATATATGCGGCCCCATACCACCCCATCACCGTCACTCGCCCACGAATCAACACATCGGTCATCACGCTGAGTTAAGTCGACGGCCCCGAGCCCGGATCACGGTCGCATACGGTCACCGCCGGTCCTCTCGGGACAGTTCCGCACACCCGCCTCCGGCCCGGGACGGCGAGGTTTAGCGTCCTCCCCCAGGTGACCGGCTCCCCACAGCCGCCCGGGCCAGGGGCGGCAGTCGGGCACCACCGCCGAGAAGGTCCGGCGGCGGTCCGCTCCCCCCTGTGCGGGCCGCCGCCGGACGCGCAGGCCGCCCGTCCGCTCCCCACGGCGGCCGTACGCACCCCGCGGCGGTCGAGGAAAGGACGTGGCCTCCAGGTGGCAGCGCACCGCAAGCCCCGACAGCGCTCGGCGAGCGGCAACACGGCCCGTACGGCCGCCACGATCGCACTCGCCGGCGCGGCGACCGCGACGGGCTTCGACGGGACCGGACACGCCGAACCACAGCTCACCCCCGGCCAGGTCAAGGCCAAGGTGGACAAGCTGTACCAGGAGGCGGAGGTCGCCACCGAGAAGTACAACGGCGCGAAGGAGAAGGCCGAGGCGGCCGGACAGCGCCTGAAGGACCTCCAGGACCAGGCCGCCCGCACGAACGAACGGCTCAACTCGGCCCGCGAGGACCTCGGTTCGGTCGCCGCCGCGCAGTACCGCGCCGGCGGCCTCGACCCCGCCCTGCAGCTCGCCCTGTCCGACGACCCGGACCGCTACCTGGAGAACGCCGAGTTCGTCGAGCGGGCCGGCAACCGGCAGAAGGCGGCCGTCGGGCGCGTACGCAAGCAGCTCCGGGAGATCGAGCAGCTGCGCGGGGCCGCCCACATCGAGCTGACGTCCCTGAAGTCGCGGCAGGCGGAGCTGAAGCGGCACAAGAAGACGATCACCGGCAAGCTGGGCTCCGCGCGGCAGTTGATGTCCCGGCTCAACGCGCAGGAACGTTCCAGGCTCGGAGAAGCGCCGGGCACCGACCGCGCCTCACGCTCCTCGACGGGCTCGCGCGACCACCTGGCCGCCCCCGGTTCCGCCTCCGCCCAGGCGCCCAACGCCCGCGCGGCCGCCGCCGTCTCCTACGCCTACCAGAAGCTCGGCAGCCCCTACGTCTGGGGCGCGACCGGACCGAACGCCTTCGACTGCTCGGGCCTCGTCCAGGCCGCGTACCGCGCCGCGGGCGTCTCCCTGCCCCGCACGACGTACTCCCAGATCGACGCCGGCCGCCGCGTCTCCCGCTCCGAACTCCTCCCCGGTGACCTGGTGTTCTTCTACGCCGGCATCAGCCACGTCGGCATCTATGTGGGCAACGGCCGGATGATCCACGCCCCGAACCCCTCCGCGCCGGTACGGGTCGCCCCGCTCGACGAGATGCCGTACGCGGGTGCCACACGGGTGGTCTGACCGGGCGGCGAGCACCGCCGCACCGGCCCGGCCGCTCCCGTCACGGGCGGGCAGCCCCGGCCCTCGTCACACCAGCCGGCGAGCCGTCGCCCAGCGCGTCAGCTCGTGCCGGTTGGAGAGCTGGAGCTTGCGCAGGACCGCCGAGACATGCGACTCGACCGTCTTCACGGAGATGAACAGTTGCTTGGCGATCTCCTTGTACGCGTATCCCCGGGCGATGAGCCGCAGCACCTCCCGCTCACGCTGGGTCAGGCGGTCCAGGTCCTCGTCGACCGGCGGCGCGTCCGTGGAGGCGAAGGCGTCGAGGACAAACCCGGCCAGCCGCGGCGAGAACACCGCGTCGCCCTCCTGGACGCGGAAGATGGAGTCCACGAGGTCCGTGCCGGTGATCGTCTTGGTGACGTAGCCACGGGCCCCGCCGCGGATCACGCCGATCACGTCCTCCGCCGCGTCCGACACGGACAGCGCGAGGAAGCGGACGGGCTGCTCGGAGTCGGCCATCAACGGGGCACAGCGGCGCAGCACTTCCACCCCGCCGCCGCCCGGCAGGTGCACGTCGAGCAGGACCACCTCGGGCCGGGTCGCGGTGATGACCGTGACGGCCTGGTCGACGTCCGCGGCCTCGCCGACGACCTCGACGCCGGTCTGCTCGGTCTGCCCGATCTCGGCCTGGACACCCGTACGGAACATGCGGTGGTCGTCGACGAGGACCACGCGCACGCGACGCCCGGTGCCGCCGCCCGACTCCGCGGGGCCGGCCGCCTCCGCCGATCCCGCCGTACCGTTCGCCTCGGTGGGGTCGCTCATGACGTCTTCTCCGCCCTCTCCATCTCCAGCTCGACCTCCGTGCCGCCGTCGGGCACCGCGCGCAGTCGCGCCGTGCCGCCGTTGCGCTCCATGCGGCCGATGATCGATTCTCTGACACCCATCCGGTCGGCGGGTATCGAGTCGAGGTCGAAGCCGGGGCCGCGGTCCCGGACGGACACGAAGACCGTCTTCCCCTCGACCTCGGCGTAGACCTGTACGGCGCCGCCCTCGCCACCGTACTTGGCGGCGTTCACCATTGCTTCGCGCGCGGCCTGCATCTGCGCGCCGATTCTCTCGTCGAGCGGGCAGTCGCCGACGACCACGACCTCGATGGGCACGCCGTGCTTGTCCTCCACCTCGGCCGCGTTGCGCCGCACGGCGTCGGCGAGGGTCGTGGGTTCGTCGGCCTCGTCCTTGCCGGTGCCCTCCGGCTTGTAGAGCCAGGTGCGCAGGTCGCGCTCCTGGGCGCGGGCGAGGCGGCGCACCTCGTTCGCGTTCTCCGCGTTGCGCTGGATCAGGGTGAGGGTGTGCAGCACCGAGTCGTGCACATGGGCGGCGACCTCCGCGCGCTCCTGGGCCCGGATGCGCATCAGGCGCTCCTCGGAGAGGTCCTGCGTCATGCGCACCAGGTACGGCCCGGCGAGCAGCGTTATCCCGACGAGGACCGCGAGCGCCGCCTGCAGGACCGAACCGAGGTGGGCGGCGGAGCCCTGCAGGACGAAGATGCCGGAGACGCCGGCCGTGACCAGCAGGACACCGCCGACCGAGCGCAGCAGCGTGACCGTGCGCCTGCGGCTGCCGACCTCGACCCAGCGGGCCCGGCGGGCGTTGTCCGCCTGTCTCCAGACCAGGGCGACGCCCGCGCCGACGAGCACGGCCGGCCAGAGGTACGCCCTGGCGCCGCCGCTGAGGTTCACGTTGCCCACGAAGACCATGGCCACCACGACCATGAGGAGCAGGGCCACTATCTGGCCCCTGTCGGGCCTGCGCGTGACGCGTCTGCGGCGGCCGTCGGGCGACGTCTCCGTCGTGACGAGCGAGGGCGGCTTCTGCGCCTCGACACCGCCGACGCCGAGCGGGACGAAGAACCAGAACGCGGCGTACAGCAGCGCACCGAGGCCGTCGGCCATGAACAGGCCGACGAAGACGAGCCGCACCCAGATCACGGGCAGCCCGAGGTGACCGGCGAGGCCCCGCGCCACCCCGCCCAGCCAGCGTCCGTCGCTGCTGCGGTAGAGCTTGCGCGGCGGCCGCGGTTCGGCGAGTGGCGCTGCTGCGGCTTCCGACATGCCATTGATGGTCACATGTGCGGGAGGCCGGAGCATCAGGGTCGACCCCGGAGACTCCCCTGATCTCCGCGGACCGGTCCGTCGAACGCTTCCCGAGCCGTCACTCAGGGCCGATATCAGGGTCCGGCCAGGGTCGTTCCGACTGCCGCCGCGGCGCCGCGCCCGTCACCATGGACCCATGACCGATCACGAGCACGCCGCGACGGGTCCGGGACCCGGCTCCGGCCCGCGCCCCGCACCGGGCGCCGGGCCGCAGGATGCCGCGCCCGCCGCAGGCGCCGCACCCGCCGGCTCCCCCGCGCCCCCGGGCGCGCACGGGCACGCGGACGCGGGAGAACAGAGAGGAGCACCCGACGCGGCAGGCCATGCCGCCGCCCCGGCCGCCGAAGCCGCCCCGGCCGGTCCTCCCCACCGGTTCCGCCGCGACCGCCGCCACAAGACCCTGGCCGGAGTCTGCGCCGGGCTCGGGCGGCAGTGCGACATGGACCCGGTGATCTTCCGCATCACCCTCGCCGTGCTCTCCGCCACCGGCGGCCTCGGCCTCATCTTCTACGGCTTCGCCTGGCTCTTCGTCCCGTACGACGACGAGGAGAACGAGGTGCGCAAGCTCCTCACCGGCCGCGTCGACGGCCAGGCCCTGACGGCCGTGCTGTTCGCGCTGGTCGGCTGCGGCGTGTTCCTGACCATGCTGAACAACGGCGGGGTGCTGACCTTCGCCGTCGTCCTCTCCCTCCTCCTCGCGGGCGCCGGCTACTGGTCGCGCCGGCGCGGCGTCCCCAGCCCCGACCCGCTCGCCGCCCAGGCGGCCGCCGACGCCCCGCCGGAGCCCCAGGCCCCGCCGGTGCCCGCCGCCTTCCCCTCCTGGTGGCGCGACCCCATCGTCAAGGACGGCACCCACATCGGCGGCACGGGCTACCTCTGGGGGCCCCGTGACTCCCGCGACCTCGACGTGGCGGCGGCCATCAACATCAGCCTCGGCACGCAGCCCGGCTCCCGCGAGGACATACCCGCCCCGCACACCAGGCCGCCCAAGCCGCGCGGCCCCCGCTGGATCGGCGGCTGGGTCTTCCTGCTGGCCCTGCTCGCGGGCGCCCTGGGCACGAACCACACCTGGGGCGGGCACCCGCTCGGCACCAGCCTCCAGACGGGCCTGTCCTGCGCGCTCGCCGTCCTGGGCCTGGGCATAGCGGTCAGCGCCTTCCTGGGGCGGACAGGGGCGGGCTCCGTCTTCCTGGCGATCATCATGGCCGGTCTGCTCGCCGGCGCGGCGGCCCTGCCCAAGGACATCGGCACGCACTGGACGCGCACGACCTGGCAGCCCACCGCGGTGGCGGACGTGCGGGAGCGGTACGAGCTGGGCGCCGGAGTGGGCACCCTGGACCTGACCCGGCTGGACGTCCCCGAGAGACAGACGGTGACGACGCGCGCCGACGTGGGCGTGGGCCAGGTCAAGGTGCTCGTGCCGGAGGACGTGACGGTGCGGCTCAGCGTCGACGTGGGCGTGGGCGACCTCCAACTGCCGGGCGACGACAAGAAGGACGTGGACGTGAAGCCGGGTCAGCACAAGCAGATAACCCTCTCCCCCGCCGAAGGGGTCAAGAAGTCCGGCACCATCGACCTGGATCTCCAGGTCGGGATGGGACAGGCGGAGGTGACCCGTGCTGCGTCATGAATTCCAGCCCGGGAAGCTGGTCGCCGGCGCCGTCCTCACCCTGGCGGGCGTCCTCTACGCCGGTGACGCGGGCGGCGCCTGGGAGACCCCGTGGTTCGTGGCGATACCCCTCGTCACGGGCGGACTGTGCCTGGCGGGCGCGGTGGCGCTCGTGGCGGGCCGCGTCCGCCGACGCCGCGCGGCGGGCCGCACCACGGACGGACCCGGCCCGGACCTGGCGTCGTAGCCCAGGCCCGGCGACATCATGGCGAGGCTCGACCAGCCGCAGCCCGTCGCGCTACCGGTACCCGGCCCTTCGCTGCCGCCGCCGGGCCCGCAAGGCGGCGTCCAGGGACAGCAGTGGGGCCCCCGCCAGGATGAGGGGGGTCCAGGCCATGAGGTAGGCGAGGTCGTTGCCGTAGTAGTACGGGTCGGAGGCCCAGCTCACGGTCAGCCACAGGCTGAGGGAGATCAGCGCGCCGCCGAGTGCGGCCAGCCGGGCGAGCAGGCCGAGGAGGGTGCCGATGCCGACGGCCAGTTCTCCGAAGGCGATGGCGTAGCCGAAGCCGACCGGGTTCTTCAGGGAGAGGTCGACCAGGGCGGGAATGGCGGAGGAGTCGCGGACGGCGCGCATCATGTCGCCGATCGATCCGGAACCGGCTTCCTTCATGAAGGCACTGTCAGTGATCTTGTCCAGGCCGGCGTAGATGAAGGTGACGCCGAGGAAAACGCGCAGGGGAAGGAGGGCGTAGCGGACGGCCGTGTCCCGCCAGCCTCCTCCGCCGTCGAAGTGGGGGGTGTGCGTGTCCGTTCTCATACTGTGAGTCATCGCTGCTAGCCGCCTCTCGCCGCCGGTGCCGAGACCCCCTCAACAGACCATACGTACGACAAACCGACCCGGCTCAATCCTGTGCGTCCGGCTTTTCCGAAACGCACTGGGTGTTCGCAGCTGAGCGAGACACCGCCCCGCACCCACGGAACGGCGCAAGGGGCGTGTCGGGGGGTGTCCGCCCGCAGCGGTTGGCGCGTCAACGAACAGTCAGTCGGCGTCCGACCTCATCGCGCCATTCCGAGGACGGACACCCCCCGGCGCGGCCCCGACCCACAACCCGGCGCAGGCGAAGACGCGCACCCCCACCGAAGCAGCCACAGCCCACCACAGGCACCCCGCCCCACCGCCGGAGGCGACAAGCCACCCCGCCCCACCGCCGGAGGCACCCGTCACTCCGTCACATCCACCACATACCGATTCGTCTCCACCCCCGCCGCGGTGACCACCTGCACCTCCACCCGCCCCGGCTCCACATCCGCCGGCACCGGCACGGTCAGCAGCGTGTCCGTCGGATTGCGGAAACCGCCCGGCACCGGCACCAGCGGCACATGGACGTGCACCGGCCCCACCCGCACGACCATCCGGGCCAGCCGGTCGGCCGCCTGCGCGCCCGGCGGTACGAAACCGGCACCCCGGATCTCGATGTCGTCCCCCGTACGGATCGGCGCGTCCAGGTCCCCCGCCTCCCGCGCCCGCACGACGGAGAGGATGACCGGCCGCCCGCCCTCCGCGTACTTGCCCGCCAGGTACGTCGCCGCCGACACCAGCACCACCACCGCCAGCCCCCACGGCAGATCCGGCAACTGATCCGGCCGCCTGGCCAGCCGTACCGCCGCGAAGACCAGGGCGACCCCGCTGATCACGACGTACTGGATGTCGGCGAAGGTGCCCCGCCCGGAGTCGTCGGTCAGCAGGTCGGCGGCGCGCGGCCGGTCGGCGCGCACCTTCTGCAGCCGCTGCCCCAGGACCCGCAGCCCGACCACCCGCCGCACGAGGACGGCGATCCCGCACACCACGGCGAGCACGGTCACGACCCCGGCGCCGCGGGCGAGTTCCAGCCCGGAGATCAGCGCGTCCCGCTCCCGGTGCCGGGAGGCGGCGGCGAGCCGCCCGGCCAGCACGAGCACCGAGTACGCCACGAAGAGCACCCACGCCGCGGCGACCGTACGGGAGGTGGACAGACGGTTGTCCTCACCGATCACGGGCGCCAGCGCACCGCCCTTCGCCCGGTGGAACCACGAGGCCGCGGTGAGCGCACCGGCCACCACCAGCGCCGCGGCCAGCCCGGCCGTGCGCGCCGACGTCCAGCCCGCGCCGACCGCGGTGAGGGCCTGCCCGAGCAGCAGCAGCACGACGACGGCCCACACCACACCCGCCGTGCGGCGCCACAGGCCGGTCAGCCAGGCCTGGCCCTCGGCCCGGCCGCGTTCGGCGACGAGTTCCGCGGACTGGGCGAGTTCCTCCGAGACCCACTGGCGGGACGCCGAGGCGGAGTGGGCCACGGCGGCCGGCAGCCCCTGCCCGGCCGCGAACTCGTCACGCCGGCGCAGGAACGCGGCGACGGCGCGCCGATGCCCCTCGCGCGCCCCGTGCGGACAGTCCCCGCAGGCGCATCCGCCCCCGTGGGATGCACCCGGTTCCACACCGTGGCCGGACGCGTAACCACCCCCCTGGCCAGGCACGTGACCAGCGGCGTAGCCACCCGTGTACCCGCCCGTATACGCACCGGCACGCGCACCCGCGTCCCCGCCGCCCTGCCCCGTCTCGCGCACCGCCACGCCCGACGCCCGCCTTCCCGCGACCCAACCACCGCCGGTCTTCCGGACCCCGGAAACACCGCTGTGCAACTCCCGTGCGACGAGGACGAATTGTGCCCTATACCACCCAGTCCGCGTCCGCCCGCTCTGGTCAACACGAGTGAAGTTCGGCGTGCCGGGTTGACCTGGCTGCGAGAATTCCCCTATGGCCGAGCTCATCCAGCGTGACGGGACCTGGGCCTTCGACGGCAGCACGATCAGGATCACGCCCGGTCTGCACCGCTCCGTGCCGCTGTTCCGGCAGACGTACGGAGAGGTCGCGGTGCCGCTGGAGGCGGTCGCGGGGGTCGTCCTGGAACCCGAACGCAGGCGTGGCCGGCTCCGGTTGCGGCTGCGCGAGGGAGCCGACCCCCTGCTCCAGGCCACGGGCGGGCGGCTGCCGGACGCGGCCGATCCGTACCGGCTGTCGGTGGAGGTCGACCGGGCGGGGGTCGCCGAGTACGTCGCCGAGGAGATCCGCCGCGCGCTGCTCCTGGACCGGATACCGAAGGAACCGGCGAAGGCGTACCTGCTGCCCGGCCCGCCGGTTCCGGTCTCGGTGCGCTCCTCGGACGGGACGGTCTCCTTCGACAGCTCACAGGTGCGGATCGACTGGAGCGACACCTCCGAACGGGTCAAGCGCGCCACCGGCCCGCGGATCATCAACCTGGGCGACCTGGTGCGGGTCGAGTGGCTGCCGAACTCCGGTCATGAGGACGGCTTCCTGCGCTTCGTGACCCGCGAGACGGTCTTCTCGAAGCTGCCGCCGGAGAAGGACCCGTACGCCCTGGACCTGTGGGGCAGCACGCGCCGCGATCTGCTCACGGCGCTCGTCGCCACGGCGGTCACGGCCCGGCTGCCGCACCCGTCGTCCCGGACTCCGGAGGAGAGCGACGGGCACGGTCACACCTCCCGCCCGGCTCCCGCGCTGCCCGCCACCGCCGACCACCACGACGTACTGCTCCGTCGCCTGCGTGAGTTGGGGCGGTTGCACAGGGACGGAGTGCTCACGGACGAGGAGTTCGCACGAACGAAGGCAGTGGTACTGCGCGGCTTCTGAAGCGACAAGCAACAGACGACAGACGACAGACCCTAGCCCAGCAGATCCGGCTCGCTCCGGCAGACGTCCTGCCACATCGGCTGGTAGTTGATCCACGCCACCAGGTCGCCGCCCAGTTGCTCCCGCGTCGCCACCGCCATCCGGTGGTCGATGCGGACCGGCCGCCCGGCCGCCTGCGCCGTCAGCTGCACCTGGCAGGACCGCTCCATGGACACGAACCACCAGGCCGCCGCGTCCACCGAGTCGCCGACGGTCAGCAGCCCGTGGTTGCGCAGCACGAGCGCCTTGCGGGAGCCGAGCACGGCCGCGATGCGCCGCCCTTCCTCGGCGTCGACGGCGACACCGGTGTAGCTGTCGTAGAGGGCGTGGTCCTCGTAGAAGGCGCAGCTCTCCTGGGTGATCGGCTCCAGCAGGTCGCCGAGGGCCGCGAGCGCCCGGCCGTGCACGGAGTGGCAGTGGGCGACGGCGACCACGTCGGGGCGGGCGGCGTGCACCTGGGCGTGGACGGTGAACGCGGCCTGGTTGACGTGGTGGCCGCCCTCGACGACCTGGCCGTCCTGGTTGGCGAGCACCAGGTCGCTCACGGTGACGTGCCGGAACGGCATGCCGAACGGGTTGACCCAGAAGCAGTCGCTGTACTCCGGATCGCGGGCGGTGATGTGCCCGGACACGCCGTCCTCGAAGCCGAGCCGCCCGAAGATCCTCAGGGCGCCGGCGAGCCGCTCCTTGCGGTGCCGGCGCTCGTCCTCGACCGACTCGTGCATCGGCGGCATCGCGAACCGCAGTCGGTCGGTGGGCAGCGGCAGGGGCGGGGTGGGCCCGTGCATAGGTCCTCCAGCGCTGGTTCTTCGTACGGGGCGGAAGCTACCGCCGCTCGGCC
Organism: Streptomyces olindensis; assembly: GCF_040645895.1. Classification (NCBI taxonomy): domain Bacteria; kingdom Bacillati; phylum Actinomycetota; class Actinomycetes; order Kitasatosporales; family Streptomycetaceae; genus Streptomyces; species Streptomyces olindensis. The sequence continues at coordinate 175,792 of NZ_JBEYZD010000002.1, forward strand.
CGCGAAGGACAGAACCGTTTCGTAAAGATGAAACGAGCGCCCCTGCGAGCACCCTGCACACTCCCTTGTGCCCCCGGGCTCCCCGACCCCACGAATAGCCGACAGAAGATGTCCGGTTTCGGAGCCAGACTCTCCGTATGACAGCGAACTGGGCGGCCTTCGCCACCGCCGAACCGGACCTGGCCGGCACCGTCGAGAAGCGCTTCGGCGCCTACACGCACCACGTCATCGCCACGCTCCGCAAGGACGGCTCGCCCCGTACGAGCGGTCTGGAGGTGCGGTTCCTCGGCGGCGAGCTGTGGCTCGGCATGATGCCGAACTCCCTGAAGGCGCTCGACCTGCGCCGCGACCCGCGCTTCGCGCTCCAGACGAACCCCGGGGAGGGCACCGGCATGGGCGGCGGCGACGTCCGGATCAGCGGCCGGGCGATCGAGGTCGACGACGTGGAGACGAAGGCCGGATACGTCGAAGAGGTGGAACCGCCGGAGCCGTTCCACCTCTTCCGCACCGAGCTGACGGAGGTCGTGAGGACCTCCATCGAGGACGACACCTACCTCGTCGTCCAGGTCTGGACGCCCGGCGCGCCCCTGCGCACGATCAAGCGCACCTAGCGGCGACCCGGAGGGTCAACCGGTCACTCCCACTCGATGGTGCCCGGCGGCTTCGACGTCACGTCGAGGACGACGCGGTTGACGTCGCGCACCTCGTTGGTGATGCGGGTGGAGATCCGGGCGAGGACGTCGTACGGCAGGCGCGACCAGTCGGCCGTCATGGCGTCCTCGGAGGAGACGGGGCGCAGGACGATCGGGTGGCCGTAGGTGCGGCCGTCGCCCTGGACGCCGACGCTGCGGACGTCCGCGAGGAGGACCACCGGGCACTGCCAGATGTCCCGGTCGAGACCGGCCGCCGTGAGCTCCTCGCGGGCGATGGCGTCGGCCTCGCGCAGCAGGTCCAGGCGCTCCTTGGTGACCTCGCCGACGATGCGGATGCCGAGGCCGGGGCCGGGGAACGGCTGGCGCTGGACGATCTCCTCCGGCAGGCCGAGCTCCTGGCCGACCATGCGGACCTCGTCCTTGAACAGCTTGCGCAGCGGCTCGATGAGCTTGAACTCGAGGTCCTCGGGCAGGCCGCCCACGTTGTGGTGGGACTTGATGTTGGCGGTGCCGGTGCCGCCGCCGGACTCGACGACGTCCGGGTAGAGCGTGCCCTGGACGAGGAACTCCACCGCCGGGCCCTCGTCGGCGATGATCTCGGCCTGGGCCTGCTCGAAGACGCGGATGAACTCGCGGCCGATGATCTTCCGCTTCTCCTCGGGGTCGGAGACCCCGGCCAGCGCCTTGAGGAACCGCTCCTCGGCGTCCACGACCTTCAGCTGCACGCCGGTCGCGGCCACGAAGTCCTTCTCGACCTGCTCGGTCTCGCCCTTGCGCATCAGGCCGTGGTCGACGTACACGCAGGTCAGCTGGGAGCCGATGGCCTTCTGCACGAGGGCCGCGGCGACCGCGGAGTCCACACCGCCGGACAGGCCGCAGATGGCGCGCTTGTCGCCGACCTGCTCGCGGATGGCGGCGACCTGCTCCTCGATCACGTTGCCCGTGGTCCAGGACGGGGTCAGGCCCGCGCCCCGGTAGAGGAAGTGCTCCAGCACCTGCTGCCCGTGCGTGGAGTGCATCACCTCGGGGTGGTACTGGACGCCGTAGAGCTTCTTCTCGTCGTTCTCGAAGGCGGCGACCGGGACGACGTCCGTGGAGGCCGTGACGGAGAAGCCCTCGGGGGCGGCGGAGCAGGCGTCGCCGTGGGACATCCAGACGGCCTGCTCGGCCGGGGTGCCCTCGAAGAGGGTGGAGGCGGACCTGGAGACGTGCAGGTCGGTGCGGCCGTACTCGCGGGCGCCGGTGTTGTCGACGGTGCCGCCGAGGGTCTGCGCCATCAGCTGGAAGCCGTAGCACATGCCGAAGACGGGGACGCCGGCCTCGAAGAGCGCGCGGTCCAGGCGCGGGGCGCCCTCTTCGTAGACCGACGAGGGGCCGCCGGAGAGGATGATCGCCGCGGGGTTCCTGGCGAGCATCTCCTGGACCGGCATGGTGCTCGGCACGATCTCGCTGTAGACCCGCGCCTCGCGGACGCGACGGGCGATGAGCTGGGCGTACTGCGCGCCGAAGTCGACGACCAGGACGGTGTCGGCGGCGTTGGCAGCGGGAGTCGCTGATGACACGGGGTGCCTTCCGGCGGTGGGGCGGGGGTCTTGTGCCACCCGATTCTACCGAGGTGCTCGTGGGGAGCGTCCCGCCCACGGATCGCCCGGGCTCCGGCCCCGGCATCTCACCATGCGAACCCGTTTGGACACCGCACCGGCCCGGGGCATACTGAGCCCCATGCTCACGCACCCGACCTTCCGCTTTACCTATGGCACCCGGCCCGCCGGCTGCCATGGTCGTGCTGCTTGAGCAACTGACAAGCGACTTCCCAGGCGCCCCGGGCCGACAAGGCCCGGGGCGCCTGTCGTCGTCCGGGCCCTGTCGCCTCGGGGCACCCCTTGACGACGAGGAGCCCCTCAATGACCGCCATCGACGTGACCGGCGCCCGTACCCCCGAGGCCGCCGACGTGATCACCGGCGCGCGCGAGCGGATCGACGCGCTCGACGACCGGATCATCGGCCTGATCCAGGAACGGGTGGCCGTCTCCGCCGTCATCCAGGAGGCCCGGATCGCCTCCGGCGGCCGGCGCGTGAACCTCTCCCGCGAGATGGAGGTGCTCGGCCACTACAGGGAGGCGCTGGGCAAGCCGGGCACGGCGCTCGCGATGACGCTGCTGGAGCTGTGCCGCGGCAAGATCTGACCACGCGACGCCGCGACCGTGTTCGTGCCGCCGTGATGACGCCGCGAGGCGGCCCGGGGCATCCGCGTTCGCGGGAGCGTTCGCGGGACACACGTCCGCACCGCCCTCACCCGTACGGCGCGTGACCGTCCCCCGCGCCGCCTCGTTGGTCCCGGTGTCCGTGCCAGCCAGGCGCGGGCCCGAGAGAACCACGCGTGGCTCACTGGAGCGATGAGACGTGCGGATCGTGCCGTGCGTCGTGGGACCTCGCTCCAGGGATGTGACCGGACGGCAGGGGACAGCAGCCCGGTCACCCAAGAGAACGGTCGGCTCCGGGGACGCCCGGGGCCGACCGGCGGACCTTGCAAAAATGCACAAGGCTGGGTCAAACGGTTGCGGGCGCCGCGTTCATCCAGCACGATGCGTACACAGCCCAAGTCCCTCGGCGGGCACCCGCATTGCCCGACTGCCAGAGGTCGAGACCAGCGGCGCAACCCCCCGGCGCCGCTTCCAGGCACCGGCGCTGCCCTGACGTCGGTGCTGACGAGAAGAAGGGCCCCGCGGCTCCACCCCGCGGGGCCCTTCGCTCTGCTCAACGAGCCCTTCGCCCTGCTCACCGGGCCCTTCGCTTGCTCAGGTCCGGGTCACCGTCCCGCAGTCGCCGCGGTCGCCGTCGTCGATGTCCTTGCTCCGGTCGTACGGGTCCGTCGCCGGGCCGCTCGGGGCCGCGCCCGTCGGGGCGGTCGAGGAGAACTCCGGGTGCAGATAACCGTCGTAGACGAAGCAGGAGGAGTTGCCGATCTCCTGGTCGTACTCCAGGAGCAGCAGCCGGCCCCGGGTGACCTGGTACCGCGCCGGATCGGCGAGTTCGACCTCGACGACCCGGCGCACGATGGTGCGGGTGACCTCGGTCGGGCCGTCCGCCCGCACGACGGGGTAGACGAAGGTGTAGTCGGCGCGCACCGCCACGCCCCCGTGCTTTCCCTTCTCGAACGTCATGCGGCCGCGCGTCTTGATCACGTCGCCGACGGGCCGTACCTCGTCGGGGTCGAAGCGGCTGAACAGCGTCACCGGGTCGTGCTCGCGGCTCGGGGAGCGCAGGGCGGTGCCGAGTTCGTCGAGGAGCTCCGGCTGCTTGGGGTCGAGCACGGCGAGGGCGGACTCGGGGCGTCCGCCCCGTACCGTCTTCGGGTCGAGGTTGGCGCCGACCAGCAGCTTCTTCGTCAGCTTCAGCGCCTGTTCCACGCGGTCCCGGGAGACCGGGCCGACGGCCTTCGCCGCCGGCAGGACGATGCCGGCCTCGCCGTCGGCCCAGCGCAGGGCCGGGGAACCCGCGAACGGCTCGTCCAGGGTGGGGGTGTCGGGGTCCGGCGCCGCGGGCGGGGCGGTGGGCGCCGTGGTCTCGGCGGGCAGTGGCGAGGCCTCGGCAGCCTGGGACTCCCCGGTGCCGAAGGGGTCGCCGGGCAGCAGCGACGGCTTCAGGGCCACCACCGCCACGGCGACGGCGACGGTCACGCCGAGGGCCGTCCCCAGCTTGCGCCGCCGGGCCGCACGGCCGTTCATCTCCTGCCAGGCCGGGCCGGTACGCCACCCTGGAGGCACCTCGCCCCTGGCCTGCTGCTCGCGCAGCCGCTCGGTGACCATGCGCGCCCGCGCGGACGGCTCCTTGCGGGCGGAGGAACGGATGTCGCGCTCGGTGTCGCGGGTGAACTGCTCCCAGACGTCGTCGGGGAGCTGCGAGGCCGACGGCTGATCGTCGGACGGCTTTTCAGACACGAGGTCCAGATCTAAGCCGGTGGCGAGCGCCTTCACAAGAAGGTCTTGAGTGTGACTCAGCCCACATAAGAATTCTGTGAATGCCAGCGCAACCATTCACAGGTTTCACGGATCAAACCTCGCGAACCAAGGGCCACACCCGCGCCCCACACGCGGAGGCCTCCCCCAACGTTCGTACCGCATCCCGCGGTACGCCGGACTTTCCGAGGTCTTCATGAAGCTTCGCCGCGCCATGGCAGCAGCGGCCGCCACGGCGGTCATAGCCCCGGTGGCACTGCTCGCGGCACCGGCCGCGTACGCGACCGACGAAACGACGCCCACGCCGAGCGCGTCGGTGAGCGAGTCCGCTCCCGAGACGTCTCCCTCGCCGTCGGTGAGCGAGTCCGCTCCGGAGACGTCGCCGTCACCGAGCGCGTCCGCGAGCGAGTCCGCTCCCGAGACGTCGCCGTCGCCGAGCGCCTCCGCGACCGAGTCCTCCCCGTCGCCCTCCGCGTCGGAGCCCGAGGAGTCGGAGTCCCCGGACCCCGAGCCCTCGATCTGTGAGGACACCAAGGTCGACGTCAGCATCTCCGGTCTGCCCGGCAAGATCGCGGCGGGCAGCGGCTGGCACAAGTTCTCGCTGAACGTGCTCAACAACTCCGACTCCACGCTGAACGACCTCGACTTCTTCGCCGGGGCCTCCCCCGACAAGAACGGCGAGGAGCTGTTCTCCAGCAAGCAGGTCAAGCTCCAGGCCTGGGACCCCCAGGACGAGATCTGGGTCGACCTCAACGAGGGTGGCTACGCAGTCGGCTACGTCGGCTACACCGACGAGCTGAAGCCCGACTACGAGGTCAACATCCCGCTGCGCCTCAACGTCAGCAAGTCCGCCCCGGTCGGCGCCGGCTTCTCGCTCGGCGCGACGATCTACGGCGACAACGACGCCGAGTGCACCGGCTTCGGTGACGTGTCGTACAAGTTCCAGATCGTCTCCGCCGGTACGGACACCGACGGCACCAAGCCGCAGGAAGGCGGCAAGGCGCCCGTCACCGACGAGAAGCCGAGCGGCAGCACGCCGGAGGTCACCGGCAGCCTCGCCGAGACCGGCTCCAGCTCCGCCCTGCCGATGATCAGCCTCGTCGGCGGTGCCGCGGTCGTCGCCGGTGCCGGTGCGATCTTCGTCGTGCGCCGTCGCAAGGCCGGCGTCCAGGCGTAAGCCGTAGCGGCCGGCAGGCCGTTGCACCAAGCAGAAGAGGGACCTGCGCTCGGAGGGGGGTGCAGGTCCCTCTTCTGCTGTCCGCTGCCGGTCAGCTCTTCGGCGGCACCGACGGCAGTCCCAGGAACGGCAGCCGCAGCGCGCCGAACGCCTCCGCCGGCACCGCCGGGGACTTCGGCTCGACCGGCTGCAGACGCTCGTAGGCCGTGCCCTGCTTCGGCCGCGGGTCGGGCTCGCCCTTGTTGGGCCAGTACGACATCGCCCGTTCGGCCTGCGCGGTGATGGTCAGGGACGGGTTGACGCCCAGGTTGGCGGAGACCGCGGCGCCGTCGACGACCGAGATGCCGGGGTGGCCGTAGAGGCGGTGGTACGGGTCGATCACGCCGGTCTCGCGGGAGGAGCCGATCGGGCAGCCGCCGAGGAAGTGGGCCGTGAGCGGGGTGCCCATCAGCTCGCCGACGTTGGAGCCGGCGAAGCCGTTGATCTCGGCGGCCAGCGCCGACGCGCTCTGCGTGGCGGCCTTGATCTGCTTGGGGTTGGGAGCGCCGTGGCCCTGGCGGGCGGTGAGCAGGCCGCGGCCGGCGCCCGACGGCTTCAGGTACGTCGTCAGGGAGTTGTCCAGCGACTGCATCACCAGGCCGATGATGGTCCGCTCCGACCAGCGGCGGTTGGACAGGGAGCGCAGCACCAGCCAGGGGTGTTTCGCCGCGTGGGCGAGGAAGCCCAGGACCCGTGAGGTGCCCGAGTTCGTCCCGGCGTAGGGGACCTGGAGGATGGACAGGCCGCCCATCGAGTTGGAGCCCTTGCCGTAGCGGACCGGCTCGATGTGGGTGCTGGCGTCCGGGTGGATCGAGGACGTGATGGCCACGCCCCGGGTGAAGTCGACCTTCGGCGCGCCGTGGGCCTTGCGGTAGCGCCGGTCGTCGGTCTGGGCGCCGACCAGCGCCTCGGAGTTGGTGCGGGTCAGCTCGCCCAGCCTGTCCGAGATGTACGGCAACTGGCCGCCCGCCTTCATGCGGTGCAGCAGGGTCTGGGTGCCGTAGGTGCCGGCGGCCAGGACGACCCGGCGGGCCGTGTAGGTGCGGCCCTTGCCCTTGCGGCGGTCGTCGGTGGGGAGGGTGGCGACCGCGTACCCGCCGCGCGAGTCGTCCGTGACCGAGACGACCGTCGTCAGGGGGTGGACGACCGCGCCGGCCTTCTCGGCGAGGTACAGGTAGTTCTCGTTGAGGGTGTTCTTCGCGCCGTGGCGGCAGCCGGTCATGCACTCGCCGCACTCGGCGCAGGCCCTGCGGGCCGGTCCCGCCCCGCCGAAGTACGGGTCGGGCACCTCCTGGCCCGGCTTGGCCTTCGCCGTGCCGTCGGCGTCCTCGCCGTCGCCGAAGAAGACGCCGACGGGGGCGAGGTGGAAGGAGTCGCCGCAGCCCATCCGCTCCGCGGCGGCCTTCAGATGGACGTCGGACGGGGTCATGGTCGGGTTGAGCCGTACGCCGAGCATGCGCCGGGCCTGGTCGTAGTACGGCTTCAGCTCCTCCTGCCAGTCCGTGATGTCACGCCACTGCGGGTCCTCGAAGAACGGTTTCGGCGGGACGTAGAGGGTGTTGGCGTAGTTGAGGGAGCCGCCGCCCACGCCCGCGCCCGCCAGGACCATGACGTTGCCCAGCAGGTGGATGCGCTGGATGCCGTACATGCCGAGCTTCGGGGCCCAGAGGTAGTTCTTCAGGTCCCAGGAGTTCCTGGGGAGGGTCTCGCGGGTGAAGCGGCGGCCGGCTTCGAGGACGCCTACCTGGTAGCCCTTCTCCGTGAGGCGCAGGGCGGTCACGGAGCCGCCGAAGCCGGAACCCACGACGATGACGTCGTAGTCGTAAGCGTCCTGAGGCACGTGCCGTCTCCCCTTCGAGTGGTGCCGTGCGGGTGGTTTAGCGGAACCTGAACGCCTTCATCAGGCGGAGGCTGCGGCTCATGAACTGGGCGTACTTCTCGTCGTCCATGCCCAGGGAGGGGGCCATGGGGAGCACGCGCTGGTGGGCGACCGTCTGGGCCTCGGTGTACTTGAGGATGCCCTCGGAGCCGTGGCGGCGGCCGAGGCCGGAGTCCTTCATGCCGCCCATGGGCGACTGGACGCTGCCGTACGCGGGGGCGTAGCCCTCGTTGATGTTGACCGTGCCGGTGCGCAGGCGGGCGGCGACCTCGTGGCCGCGCCGGGCGTTCTTCGTCCAGACCGAGGAGTTCAGGCCGTACGCCGTGGCGTTGGCGCGTTCGACGACCTCGTCCTCGCTCTTGAAGCGGTAGACGGAGACGACCGGGCCGAAGGTCTCCTCCGTGCAGACGGACATGTCCGTGCCGACGCCGTCGAGGATCGTGGGCTCGAAGAAGTACGGGCCGATGTCCGGGCGCGCCACACCGCCCGCGACGACCGTCGCGCCCTTGGCGACGGCCTCCTCCACGTGCCGGGTCACGGTCTCCAGTTGGCGTTCGCCGACCAGGGACCCCATGTCGGCGCCGTACGCCAGGGACCTGCCGAGGCGCATCGCCTTGGTGCGGGCGGCGAAGCGCTGCAGGAAGGCGTCCGCGATCGACTCGTGGACGTACAGCCGCTCGATGGAGATGCAGAGCTGGCCGGCGGAGGAGAAGCAGGCGCGCACGGCTCCGGCCGCGGCCTTCTCGATGTCGGCGTCCTCCAGCACCAGCATGGCGTTCTTGCCGCCGAGTTCGAGGGAGACGCCGACCAGCCGGGCGGCGGCGCCCCGGGCGACCTCGCGGCCGGTGCGCGTGGAGCCGGTGAAGGAGACGTAGTCGGCGTGCCGGACGACCTCGGGGCCGACGACCGGTCCCTCGCCGAGCACGACCTGGAAGACGTCGGCGGGCAGACCGGCCTCGATCAGCAGGTCGCGGGCCCACAGGGCGGTGAGGCAGGTCTCCGTGTCGGGCTTCATGACGACCGCGTTGCCCGCGGCGAACGCGGGGAGCGCGTCGCCGACCGACAGCTCCAGGGGGTAGTTCCACGGGGCTATCTGCCCGACCACGCCACGCGGGTGGCGCAGTTCGATGACCTTCGTGAGGGTGGGCATGGCCCCGGCGTGCCGCTTCGGCCGGAGGTAGGCGGAGGCCCTGCGCCCGTAGTGCCGGGCGGCGACCGCGACGGCCTGGACCTCCTCGTGGGCGTGCAGACGGGCCTTGCCGGTCTCCAGCTGGATCAGGTCGAGCACCTCGGCCTGGCGCTCCAGCACCAGGTCGTGGAAGCGGAGCAGGACGGCGGCGCGCTGCCGCACCGGGGTCTGCGCCCACACCGCCTGGGCGGCGCGGGCCAGTTCGAAGGCCCTCGCCACGTCCTCGGGCGTCGACTCGGGGAGGTCGGCCAGCTTCTCACCGGTGAACGGCGTGTGGTTGGCGGTACGACCGGAGCCGGCCACGCCCTTGGTGAGCTGGGCGACCAGCTCGGGGGTCACCACGTCGGCGGCGGTGCGGGCGCCCTCCGGGGCGGGGGCGAGGGGGTTGGTGCCGGTCTGTGCCGTGCCGGTCTCTGCCGTCTTCTCGGCGGCCTGCGCGTCCGTCATGAGGCGCAGGGTATGTCGCGGCGGAGCCTTTGGGTACCCGTCGGTAATACGGCTTCACCGACTGCACACACGACGCCAGTGGCTGCTGGCAACAAACGCGCTGATCAGGGCGTGGGGCGGTGACGGGCCGGTGTGATTCAGCCTTCCACGATTCGGAGGCGGTCCCGGGCGCCCTGGAACAGCGAGGTGCCCTCCTTCTCCTCCGGGGCGCCCTTGGGCATGTCGACGCGCAGTTCGTACATGCGGTCGCCGTCGGTGCGGATCATGACCTGCATGACCCGGCGGGGGGTCTCGTCCCGGTGGTAGGTGGTGTCGGCGACGGCGGCGTCGTAGGCCTGGACGGTGGTGCGGGTGTACTGCGTGCGGGCCCGCTCGCCCCAAGTGGCGGGCGCCTTGCGGGTCTCGTCCAGCGGGGAGCCCGGGGCCTTGTCCCACAGGAGGAGGCGGACCTCGATGGTGCCGCCCCGCGCGTCGCCGTAGAGGGCCATGCGGGGCTGGTCGGTCGCGCTGCCGGCTTCGGCGAGCCGGCGGTAGCCGGCGGGGAGGTGGAGCACCGCCGACAGGTCCGGCTCGCGGTGCGCGGTCCAGGTGCCGCCGGGGCCGGGGGCGGTGGGGGCCGGCGTGGTGTCAGTGGGGTGTTCGGCGGTCCCGGCGCTGCCGGTGTCGGCGAGTTGGGCCACCGTCCCCATGCCGCCGACGAGCAGCGCACCCAGCAGGGCGAGGGGGCCGGGGCGGGGGTGGTGGTGCTTCGTCGGCGCTGTCGTTCCGCCGGCGAGTCGTGGCGTCCCCGTCTCCTCCCGCGCCTGCGGTATGCCCTCTCCCGCCTCCGGGATGTCCTCTCCCGCCTCCGGTATGTCCTCGGGCTCCTGCGCCCGCCCGGGCACCGGCTCCGTCTCGGGCCGTCGTCCGGCCACGGCCTCCAGCGCCTCCGGGATGTCCTCCTCCTGCGCCACCCCGGGCACCGGCTCCGTATCCGGCCGTCGTCCGGCCACGGCCTCCAGCGCCTTCGCGACCTCCTCGGCGTCCGGCCGCTGTCCGGGGTCCCGCGCCAGCAGCCGTACGATCAGCGGCCCGAGCGGTCCGGCCTGCTCCGGTTCGGGCGGCTCGGCGGCGAGGATCGCGGCGCGCGTGGCCTCCGGCGTGGTCCGGCGGAACGGGGACGCGCCCTCCACCGCGGCGTACAGCAGGACGCCCAGGGACCACAGGTCGGAGGCGGGCCCGGCGATCCGGCCGGACATCCGCTCGGGGGCGACGAACTCCAGCGAGCCGACGGACTCCCCACCGGCCGTCGGGGAGTCCTCGCCCTGCACATGGGCGATGCCGCAGTCGGTGAGGACGACCCGGTCGGTACCGCTCTCCAGCAGCACGTTGGCCGGTTTGACGTCCCGGTGCACGATGCCGACGGAGTGCGCGGCGCGCAGGGCGCCGAGGACCGCGAGGCCGATGCGGGCGGCTTCGGGCGCGTCGACCGGGCCGCGCCGGAGCGTGTCGTGCAGGGACTCGCCCCGGACCAGTTCCATGACGATCCAGGGGAGTCCGTCGAGCGCCTCGGCCGCGTCGAGTTCGTCGGGGCCCGTGGGCCGCGGGCGGTCGTCCGGCCGCTCGGCCTCGACGACCACGTCGTGGATGGTGACGGCCGAGGGATGGTCGACGCGGGCGGCGGCGCGGGCCTCGCGGTGGAGCCGGTGGGCGGCCCGCCGGTGGCCCTCGTCCTCCGGGTCACCGGGCAACCGGGGCTGCTTGACGGCGACTTCGCGCTGGACGAGCTCGTCACGGGCCCGCCAGACGGTGCCCATCCCGCCGGAGCCGATGCGCTCGGTCAGCCGGTACCGCCCGCCGACCAGCCGGCCCTGGGCGCCCAGCCCGCCCCCCTCGTTGCTCATGCCCCATCAGTACCCTGCGAAGCGGGGGATTGTCGACGCGAGCCGGTGCCGGGCGCCGGTTCAGGCCCCGTCGATGTCCAGGTTCGCGATCGCCGTTCGCGCCACCTCGCGCCCGCGGTCCGTGAAGTCGCCCTTCCCCGGGTAGCTGACGGTGAGTTTGTACATGTCGCCGCCGGAGGTCCGGTAGTAGAACATCCGCAGCTCGCGGGGTCTGGGGTTCTCGCTGTCGTCGGTGTCGTAGGTGACGGTGTTCTCGGCGGCCTTCTTCCCCCGGTAGGTGGTCACCTTGGGGTCCGTGTCCGGGTTCTCCGGCATGTCCAGGCTGTAGTTGCCGCTGTCCTTGAACTTGCTGTCGTCGTCGTACATCTCGGCAGCCGCGGAGCCCGCGATGGCGCTGCCGGTGTCCTCCGCCTTCCTCTCCAGGGTCAGGCCGATCCAGATGCCGCCGCTCCAGTCGGTGTACGTGACCCAGTGCCCCTGGTCGGTCTTCCCGTCGGGCACGGTCCGCTGGTAGCCGTCGGGGACCGCCAGCGACGCGGCGAGGCCCTTCTCCTGGCGGACCTTCCAGCCCTCGGGCAGCGGCCCGGCGAACGGGTCCGCGACCACCAGGTACACCGTCACCGCCACGGCGACGACCGCCGCGCCGAGCCCCGCCCACGCCGTGCGGCCGAGCCGGACGCCCCGTCCGCCACCGCCCGCGCCGGGCGCCCGGTCGGCCGGGGCGGCCTGGGCGGCCTGGGCGGCCTGGGTGGGCAGCTCGGCGGGCGGGTTGGCGGCCGCTTCCAGCAGGGCCCGCACCCGCGCGGCGTCCGGTCTGGCGGCCGGGTCCTTGTGCAGCAGGCCGTTGATGGCCTCGGCGAGCGGGCCCCGGGCGGACGTGGGCGGTGCGGGCGTGGCGTTGAGGACGGACTGGAGCGTGGCGGGGGTGTTGCTGCGGCGGAACGGCGAGACGCCCTCCGTCGCCGCGTACAGCACCACGCCCAGGGACCACAGGTCGCCCGCCGGGCCCGGGCGCTGGCCCAGCACGCGCTCGGGCGCGATGTACTCGGGCGAGCCGACGAAGCCGCCGGTGTCGGTCAGACTGGTCTCGCCCTCGATCTGGGCGATGCCGAAGTCCGTGAGGACGACCCGGCCGTACCGGCCGAGGAGCACGTTGTCCGGTTTCACGTCACGGTGCAGGATCCCCGCGGCGTGCGCGGCCTCCAGCGCGCCGAGCACCTCCAGGCCGATCCGGGCCGCCTCCCGCGCGGGCAGGGTGCCCTCCTGGAGCGCGTCTCCCAGCGAGCGGCCGCGCACCAGCTCCATCACGATCCAGGGCCGGTCGTCGACGACCGCGACGTCGTGCACGCCGACCACGGCCGGATGGTCGAGCCGGGCCGCGGCACGTGCCTCGCGGCGCATCCGCTCGAAGGCGTTGGCGCGTTCGCGCTCGGGAAGGTGCTCGGGGACGCGGGGCTCCTTGACGGCGACCTCCCGGTCCACCGTCTCGTCCTTGGCGCGCCACACCGTGCCCATGCCGCCGTGCCCGAGCTTGGCGATCAGCCGGTAACGTCCGGCGATGAGGCGCCCGGCCCCGGGATCCATGGCGGTCGCCACCGCTGCCGCCGGCTGGGGCGGCACGACCTGGGTGGGCGTCGCGTACGGATTGCCGGGTACCGGTTCCGGCGCCTTCGGCGGTTGCAGAACAAAACTCGTCGGCTCGTCGGCCCCGGGTCGGGCTCCCCCATCGCTGCTCATGGGCTCATGCCTATCGCGCCAAGCGCTTCCGTTTCCACAAGGGACGCGAGCGGTCACAGACCCGTGACTCTGCGGCCGCTCAGCCGCGCCCGGGGGTGCTGGGGGTGGCGGACCGGGTCGTGGGCGTCCCGGGTGCCGAACTCGTCGGCACGGGGCCGCCGTCCCCGTCGCCCTCGCCCCTGAGCAGCGCCGCCGCGGAGACCCCCGCCCCGGCCATCGCGGCGACGAGCAGCGCGGCGACGAGCACCCGCCGCGTGGGCTGCCGGAGGAACGGCTCCTCCCGCGGGCCCCCCGGGACGGACACGTCCGCCGCCGGCCCGGGCGGTTGCCGGTCCGCGCTGTCCTGCGGCGGTGCGAAGGGCCGTCCGCGCGGCGCTTCCCGCTCCGCCGGCGCGTACCCGGGCGGCGGCGCCTGCGGCGTACGGCCCGTGTCACGGAAGGCCCGCAGCATCCGCTCCGCCCGGTCCGCGTCCAGCCGCCGGTCCGGATCGCGTTCGAGCAGTCCGCGTACGACGGGCATGAGCGGCCCGGCCTGCGCGGGCGGCTGGATGTCGCCGACCACGACCGCGTGCAGGATGCCGCCCAGCGAGTCGCGGTGGAACGGCGATTCCCCGCTCAGCGCCGCGCAGAGCAGCGCGCCCAGCGACCACAGGTCGGACTCGGGCCCGGTCCGGGCCCCGGACATCCGCTCGGGCGCGGTGTACTCGGGCGACCCGACGAAGGAGCCGTTCTCGGTGAGCGTGGGGACGCCCTGCACCTGGGCGATGCCGAAGTCGGTGAGGACGACCCGGTCGGTGCCGGTCTCCAGCAGCACGTTGTCCGGTTTGAGGTCGCGGTGCAGCACCCCGGACGCGTGGGCGGCCCGCAGCGCGCCGAGCAGGGCGATGCCGATGCGCGCGGCCTCGGCGGCGTCGACCGGACCGCTGCCGGCGAGCCGGTCGGCGAGCGAACCGCCCTCGATCAACTCCATGACGATGTAGGGGCGTTCCTCGTACTCGACGACGTCGTGGACGACGATGATGTGCGGATGGCTCAGCTGGGCGACCGCCCGGGCCTCGCGCAGCGTACGGTCCCGCTGCCGGCGCGCCTCGGCCGCCGAGAGCGTCTCGTCGTAGGGGAGTTCCTTGACGGCCACGCCCCGGCCGAGCAGTTGGTCGGTCGCCCGCCAGACCACGCCCATGCCACCGCGCCCGAGTCTCTCCTCGAGCCGGTAACGGCCCGCGATGACACGCATGTTGTGCCCCTCGGTCCCCATACGGCCATCATGCCCCACCGGACGGGACCACTCCGGGGCGGCGACCTGCGGGTGGCCGAAACAGACGGCCCCGGGTCAGGAACCCGGCCGCGTCAGGAGGTCTTCTCCTGCCAGCCCTGCAGCAGCGAGGTGAACTGCTTGCGGGCCTTCGCCCAGTCCGAGGCCGGCGCGGACATGTAGAGCGCGTACTCGGTGCCGTCGCGGGCGATGTACGTCTCCTCGATGGCGCGGCGCGGCCCGGGGAACTTCGTGTCCTTCGCCTGCGCGGTCCAGGTGTACTCCCACACGGCGCTCTCCCGGTCCCGGTAGATGCTGCGCTTCAGCGTGAGGCGCTTGTAGTGGACCAGATCCTTGAGCTGCTGTTCCAGGTCGAGCTGGTGGGCGTACGGGTCGCCGAAGTCCGGGGAGGTGTCGACGGCGATCCGGACGAAGTGCCGGCCGCCGTCGGGCGTGTAGTCGATCTGCTTGAGCTCGCCCTGCGGGCCGAAGGGCTGGCGCTTCCAGCCCTTGGGCAGGTAGAGGCTGAAACCGGCGGGGTCGTCGCGGCGGGTCCAGCCGTCGGGCACCGATCCGCCGGGGTGTGCCGTGCTCTGCGGGGCGACGGTCGAGCCGGACTCGGCGCCCGTTGTCCGCCGGCCCTCGTTCCACTGCTGCAGCACCACGGCCGTGCCCCCGCCGATGATCGCCGCGAGCGCCACGACGAGGGCGAGCGTGCGCAGCCGGCGGCGGCGTCCCGAACCGGCGGGCTGCGGCCCGGTCGCCGTCGGGGCGGCCAGGGTGGGGTGGCCCGCCGGAGTGCCGGCCGTGGGCGTCCCGGCCGTCGGTGTCCCCGCGGCCGGGGTGCCGGCCAGCGGCGGGAGCGGCGTGCGGGTGTGGGACGCCGAGTGGGAGCCGGCCGGGCCGGTGCCGCTGTGGGCCTCCTGGTACGACGACGTCCCTGCGTACTGCGTCGTCCCTCCGTACTGTGTCGTCTTTCCGTACTGGGTCGGGACGTACGCCTGCGCCGTGCTCGGCCGTCGTCCCTCCGCCGCCTCGGCGAGCATCCGCTCGGCCTCGGACGGGTCGGGCCGGGTGGCGGGATCCTTGCGGAGCAGGGCGGTGATGACGGGCGCGAGCGGACCGGCGTGCTGGAGCTCGGCGGCCTCCTCCTCGACCACCGCCTGCATGGTGGTCAGCGGGGTGGTGCGGCGGAACGGGGACCGGCCCTCCACCGCCGTGTAGAGCGTGGCGCCGAGCGCCCAGAGGTCGGAGGACGGGCCCGGGTCGTGGCCGCGCACGCGTTCGGGGGCCAGGTAGTCGACCGAGCCGACGACCTCTCCGGTGCGGGTGATGGTCGTGTCGCCCTCGATCTGGGCGATGCCGAAGTCGGTGAGCAGGACCCGTCCGTCGCGGCCGAGCAGGACGTTGCCCGGCTTGACGTCGCGGTGCAGGACGCCGGCGGTGTGCGCGGCACGCAGGGCCCGCAGCACCCAGAGACCGATGCGCGCCGCCTCGCGCGGCTCGACGCGCCCCTCCTCCTTGACCGCGTCGGCCAGTGAGCGGCCCTCGACCAGCTCCATCACGATCCACGGGCGGCCGTCGTGCTCCAGCACGTCGTGCACGGTGACGACCGCGGTGTGGCTGATCCGCGCGGCCGCCCTGGCCTCCGCCCGGGTCCGCGCCAGCAGGATCGCCTGCTCGCTCTCGGAGACGTAGAGGGCGGCCGTCAACTCCTTGATGGCCACGGACCGGTGCAGCACCTCATCATGTGCACGCCATACCCGGCCCATGCCGCCACTGCCGATGGAGTCGGCCAGCCGGTAGCGGCCCGCGACGAGCAGGCCCTGCATCTGATTCACGTTGCCCCGCAATGGTCTTGACAGGGTCAGCGTAAGGACCTGCCCTTCCCCAGGGAACAAGCGGGGTACCACGGTGACCGCACTGTGACGGTTGTCGCCGTACGGGACAGGAGTGAACGGTGAGGTGAACGCCGACGCGCGCCGACTGCCTCAGACGTTCATTTGGTCGCCCGGTACGTCGCCGCCGCCTGCTCGTACAGCCGCGTCACCTCGTCCCGCTCGGCCTCCGGGCCGCGCACCTGGACCACGTGGTACCGGCCGTCGACCAGCATGGCGAGGTTGCGCACGTACAGCTCGCCCCCGTCCTCACCGGTCCAGGTGAACTGCCCCTCGGCCATGGTCCGGCCGCCCACCTCGATCGTCTTCAGGCCCGTGGAGGTGGCCCAGCTGGAGTCGCGGTACGGCTGCAACTCGCGCTCCCGCTCCCGCTGGTAGGCCATGGGGTCGCTGCCGTACTCCGACGCGCTGTCCCGGCCCGGTACGACGATGAGCTCGAAGTCGCCCTTCGTGTAGACGACCTGGCCGCTGCCGTTGCGCGGGGCGCGGTCCCAGCCCTTGGCGACGGCGACCTGGAAACCCGCCGGGTCCTTGCGCAGCGTGAAGCCGTCGGCGACGTCGGGGCCGGTGGTCTGGGTCTCGCTGGAACCCGCCGACGTGGACGGGCTCTTCTCGGGCGCGGGCGAGGTCTGGTCGGGCCGCGGCTCGCTGCTGGCGTCCGGCTCGGGCGCGCGACTGACCTCGCCGGCGGCACCGGTGCGGTCCGCGCCCTCCGCGCCGCCGCCGTCCGACTTGGGCATGAAGAGCATGGCGTAGGCGATCGCGGCGGCCATCGCGAGCAGCACCAGCAGGAGCAGGGTGCGGCCGAGGCGGTGCGGCGACCGGGACTCCTTGGCTCGCTTGTGCCGCCCGTGGTGCGCGGGCAGTCCGGCCCGCCGCCGGCGCACCAGCTCGCCCCGGCGGCGTACGACGGGCAGCCGGCTGGCGTCGGCGGGCGGGGCCGGGACGACGTGCACCCCGGCCTCCGGCTCTGGCGCCGAGCGCACCAGCGACCGCAGCCAGCCGCGCAGCTCCTCGAAGTCGAGCCGCTCGGTCGGGTCCTGACGCAGCAGCGACTCCACGACCGGCCGGAGCGGCCCGCACTCCTCGGCGTACGCGGGCGGTTCCGCGCACACCATCTGCACCAGCTCGGCCGTCGACTCCTCCGGGTAGGGCGCGTGCCCTTGCACGGCCCTGAAGAGCAGCGCGCCGAGCGCCCACAGGTCGGTCGCCGGGCCGATCGGCGCGGCCAGCTGCCAGTTCTCGTGGACGGGTCCGGCCTGCTCCGGCGCCCAGCGCTCGGTCACGGGCCCGACGACCGCCATCCGCGCCTGCCGGGCCCGCTCGGCGGCCAGGGCGGTGGCCGGACCGCGCCGGGGGGCGGGGGTGTGGGCGACCAGGTCGTCCCACCGGGTGGTCGCGGAGTCGTCCGAGGCCGGGGGGAGGGCCGCTTGCTCCTGGTCCCGCGCCGGGGGCGCGCCGCCCGTTCCGCCGCGGGGTGTGGCGCCGTGCCAGGCGGTCGTACGGGGGCTGCCGCCCACGCCGTAGGGGTCGGCTATCCGCCCCGGCGGGGCCGACTCGGGTGCCGTGCCCTGCCCGGGGATGTACGGCGACTGCGCCGAGCCGTTGCCGTGCGGCGCGGGCCCGTTGTCCGGGGCGGGGCGGGCACCGGGCAGCGCCGCCCGGCCGTTCTGCTGCGCCTCCTGGACGCGGGCGGCGGCCCGGGCACCCGCCCGGTAGGCGGCGATCGCCCCGGCGCGCGCGGCCCGCGGGTCCGAGCTGTCGTCCACGCTCCGGCGCGCCGGCACGGCCGGTCCTCCGCCGGTGGCGGCTCCGGCCGCCGGCAGCCCCCTGGCCTCCCGCGCCTCTATGGCGGCCCGCCGCGCGGCCTCGGGATCCCCCGAGCCACCGATCCCTCCGGAGCCGCCGGCACCGACCGGACCACCATGGCCGCCGATCCCGGGGCCGCCGACACCGGGGCCACCGCCCCCGCCCGGGCCACCGACCCCGCCCGGGCAGCGTCCGCCGGCCGGACCGCCCACGCCGTCGACCAGCCCGGCGGAACCACCGGACCCTCCCGGGCCACCGGCCGGACCCGGCCCCTGCTCCGACTCATCGAAGGGGGGAGGCGGCACCGGGTCGTACCCGCACAGCGCCTCTTCCGCCGCTCCCACGGCCAGCCCCGTCAGCATCACCCGCCCGTCGTCGCAGACGAGCACCGTCCGCGCGGTGATGTTCCGGTGCACCCAGCCGTGGGCGTGCAGCACCCGCAGCGCCATCAGCACGTCGGAGGCCACCTCGGCCGCCCGGTACGGCGTCAGCGGCTTCTCGGCGAGCAGCGCCGCCAGCGGCCGCGCGGCCACCAGCTCACTGACGATCCACAGCGAACCGCCCTCGGCGAACACGTCGAAGACCTGGTCGAGCCGGGGATGGTCGGGGATGGCCGCCGCTGCCTGCGCGGCCTCGACCGCGCGGCGCACCACCGGATCCGCGGGCCGCCGGGTGCCCGGACGCGCGCCGGGGCGCCGCGCACCCCCGTCCCGTGCCGTGAAGCCGTCGGGCAGGCCTTCCGCATCGAGGACCTCCGCCTCGACCACCTCGGGCAACGGCACCTGCCTGACCAGGACTTCCTGTCCGCTGTAGGTGTCGAAGGCGCGGGTCTCGGTGAGTTCGTACTCGTCGGACGGCGGCAGCGGCAGGCGGTAGCGGTCGGCGAGCACCCGGCCCGCATAGTCGTCCACGTTGCCTCCCCCGGCAGCCTGGTCGGTCACATCCGTTCGCCCCACGGTCCGTTCCGGCTGCGTACGGTCCGCAAACATTTACGATACGTGCCGCAGGCAACCCGCATCGTGGGGATGCCAGATCTCACTCCCCAAACCCGGGGCGGCTCATGCTCAGGACTTGGGTTCGAAGGTCTTGGTCAGCGTCCGCCACGTCCCCTTGCGCAGCTCGCCGTCCCAGTCGGCCGCCTTCGCCGTGTACATCAGGGCGTACCCCTGCCGGTCGTCGACGACGAACCCGCGGTCGATGGTCCGGTACCGGGTGCCGCTCTCGACGTAGGTGAACTCCCAGTCGGCCGTGTTCCAGCCGCGGTAGTCCACCTGCTCTATTCGGATCTTCTTGTACTGGGCGCGCTGCATGTAGCGCTCCTGGTTCTTCCAGTCCGCCACCGGGTCGCCCTTGGGCGTGGACGTCCAGGCGATGAGCAGCTTCTGCCCGTCGGGCCCGGTGAACCGGTCCCCGGCCGCACCCGTGGAGCTGTACTTCCACCCCTTCGGCAGCCCGATCGAGTACCCCTGGTTCCCCTGATGGGTCGACACCTCCGAGGTGTCCCCGCCACCGGAGCCGCCCGAACCGGAACCGGCGCCGGCACCGGACGAGCCGCTCGGCGTGCTGTTCGAGGCGGACCCCGAGGGCGCGGGCTGGGTCGCCGCACCGTCCGTCCGCGTGCCGTCCTTCTCGTCGCCCTTGGTGTCGGCGCTGCCGGACGCGGTGGCGACGGTCTTGCCGCCGCTCCCGCCTGCCGCGCCCTTCGAGCCGTTGTCGTCCCCGCTGAGCGCTATGGCCAGGACGGTGCCGATCACAGCGAGCACCACGACCACCGCGATGATCATCAGCGTCCGCCGCGGCACCACGTCGGTGAGCGGCGCCCTGGGCGCGGGCCGGGGCGGCAGGTCCGGCGGCGTCATCACGGGCCACCCCGAACTCCGGCCGTCGGACGGCGTCTTCGCTCCCGGCACGCCCCGCTCGCCGGCCCCGGCCGCGGCATTCGAGGCCGCCGCCGCACCCGACCGCGCCCCGGACGCGCCCGCGGCCCCGCTCCGCGCCGCCCCGGCCTTCGAGCCCGATGAGCCCGATGAGCCCGACGAGCCCGAGCCCGACGAGCCCGAGCCCGAGCCCGAAGAGACAGGGCCGGAGGAGCCCGCGGCGGCCTCGGAGCCGGCGGATGCGGCGGCCGTTCCCGCCGCGGCCTTGCGCACGGAACGCAGCGCCCCGCGCAACCGCTCCCCGGCCTCCTCGCCCCGCTTGCCCGCGGAACCCGCCGAGCCCTTCCTGCCCGACGGGCCGCCCGGCTGCGCCGGCAGCGGCACGACCTTCGTCGCGTCCAGCGGCTCCGCCTCGGACGGCTCCGGCGCGTGGATGACCGCGTTCAGCAACGCCCGGGCACCCGCGTCGTCGAGCCGCTTGGCCGGGTCCTTGGTGAGCAGCCCGTGGATGACGTCCTTCAGCGGGCCCGCGTTCTTCGGCTCCTCCAGCGGCTCGGTCATCACGGCCGTGAGGGTCGCTATGGCCGACCCCTTGTCGTACGGCGGCGTGCCCTCCACCGCCGCGTAGAGCAACCCGCCGAGGGACCACAGGTCGGCCGCCGGGCCGGGCTTGTGCCCGCGCGCCCGCTCCGGGGAGATGTAGGAGGGCGCGCCGACGAGCATGCCGGTGGAGGTGATGGACGGGTCACCCTCGACCTGGGCGATGCCGAAGTCGGTGAGCACGACCCGGCCGTCCTCGGCGATCAGCACGTTCGACGGCTTCACGTCGCGGTGCAGGATGCCCTCGCGGTGCGCGGACCGCAGCACGTCCAGGACGGCGAGCCCGACCTCCGCGGCGCGCTTGGGCTCGAGGAGGCCGTCCTCCCGGATGACCTCGGCGAGGGACTTGCCCTCGACGAGTTCCATCACGATCCAGGGCCGGTCGTCCTCCTGGACCACGTCGAAGACGGTCACCGCGCTGTTGTTGCGGATCCGCGCGATCGCCTTGGCCTCGCGCAGCGTCCGCGTGATCAGCCGCCGCTTCTCCTCCTCGTCGATGTTCGACGGGAACCGCAGCTCCTTGACGGCGACCGTCCGCCCCAGCGTCTCGTCCTCGGCCCGCCAGACCGTGCCCATGCCGCCGCGGCCGAGCACCTTGCCCAGCCGGTAACGCCCCGCGAGGAGACGCTCCCTGTTGTCCTGACGAGTGTCCTGACGAGATGTGCCCGCCCGCTCCGCCTCCGACATGCGTCCCCTCATACAACCCGCCCTGACAGAGCCTCCATTGTCTCTCACCCGACAAGTGCCCAGCGCCCAGGGGGCCCCTGGCGGACACCCACCGGCCCGCCCGACCGGAACCCGGGTGCGGCCCACCGCGCGCCGCCTTGCATGATGGGCCCCGATCAGGGAGGAGCCGCATGCCGCCGTTTCGGACCCTGCTGGCCCTGCCTGCGGCCTTGGCCCTCCTCGGCCTGCCCCCGGCCGACTCCTCGGCCCTCTCGGCACCGCCCACGGACTCCGTGCTGCCGCTGCTGGTGACCGAGGGCAGAGCCCCCGCCGCGGCCCTGCTCGCCCGGGAGGGAGCCACCACCCGCTATGCCCACGCCGGGCCGGGAATCGCCCGGTCGGACCACTTCCGCGCGGGCAGCATCACCAAGACGTTCATCGCCACGGTCGTGCTGCAACTGGCCGCCGAGCACCGGCTGTCGCTGTCCGACACCGTGGAGCAGCACCTGCCGGGTCTGGTCCGGGGAGCGGGCAACGACGGCCGCGCGCTGACCCTGCGTTCCCTGCTCACCCACACCAGCGGCCTCTACGACTTCACCGCGGCCACCGACGGCACCACGCCCGTGACCGCCCGTCAGGCCCTGCGCATCGCACTCACCCACCCTCCGGCCGCACGCGGCCGCTTCTCCTACTCGAACACCAACTACGTCCTGCTCGGCCTGGTCATCCAGCAGGTCACCGGCCACCCGTACGCCGCCGAGGCCGAACGCCGCATCATCGCTCCACTGGGCCTGACAGGCACCTCCTTCCCCGGCTCCCGCTCCACGCTGCCCACTCCGCACGGCCACGCCTATGCCGCCGACGGAACCGACGTCACCTCTCTCGACCCGCGGGTGGCCGGAGCCGCGGGCGAGTTGGTGACCACGCTCGCCGATCTGGACACCTTCTACGGGGCCCTGCTCGGTGGACGGCTGCTGCCCCCGCGCTGGCTGCGCGAGATGCTCGACACCCGTGCCGCACACGGCGCGTACGGCATGGGGCTGTTCCCCGAGAAGCTTCCGTGCGGAACCACCGTGTGGGGGCACAACGGGCACATATCCGGCAGCTATGTGCGCACCGTCGCCAGTGCCGACGGCCGGCGTGTCCTCACCTTCCGCGTGAACACGGACGCGATCGCGGATCCCGGCCTCGAACCCGCGTTGCTCGCGGCCGAGTTCTGCCCCCGCACCTCGTAGAACGACCGGGTCCCGAACGAAGATCCCGCTTCCCTACACCCGTTCGAGTGACGCAGCGAGGCCGCGTCGGAGCCGCTGACGATCGTGCAGGGAACGAGCCGACAGGGCGGGCCCCGCAGCCGCCTACAAGGGCACGATGTCCGGCGCCCCCAGCCGCGCCGCGTCCGCCGTCAGGTCGTCCGGCTGCCGCTGCGACTCCCGCTCGGCCTCCACCCGCTTCTCGTAGTGCTGGACCTCGCGCTCGATCTGGTCCTTGTCCCAGCCGAGCACCGGCGCCATCAGCTCGGCGGCGTCACGCGCGCTGCGCGTGCCGCGGTCGAAGGTCTCGATCGAGATGCGCGTCCGCCGGGTCAGCACGTCGTCCAGATGCCGCGCCCCCTCGTGCGAGGCCGCGTAGACGATCTCGGCGCGCAGATAGTCGTCGGCCGCCGGCAGCGGCTCGCCCAGCGTCGGGTCCTCGGCGATGAGGTCGAGGAGTTCCTCGGCCATCGCCCCGTACCGGTTGAGCAGGTGCTCCACGCGCACCACGTGCAGTCCGGTCCGGGCGGCGATCCGGGCCCGCGCGTTCCACAGCGCCCGGTAGCCCTCGGCGCCGAGCAGCGGCACGTCCTCGGTGACGCACTCGGCGACGCGCATGTCGAGCCCGTGCACCGCCGCGTCCACCGCGTCCTTGGCCATGACCCGGTACGTCGTGTACTTGCCGCCCGCCACGACGACCAGCCCGGGTACCGGATGGGCGACGGTGTGCTCGCGCGACAGCTTGCTGGTGGCGTCCGACTCGCCCGCGAGCAGAGGCCGCAGGCCCGCGTACACGCCCTGGACGTCGTCCCTGGTGAGCGGCACCGCGAGGACCGAGTTCACATGCTCCAGCAGATAGTCGATGTCCGCGCTGGAGGCGGCCGGATGGGCCTTGTCCAGGTCCCAGTCGGTGTCCGTGGTGCCGACGATCCAGTGCCGGCCCCAGGGGATGACGAACAGCACGGACTTCTCCGTGCGCAGGATCAGCCCGGTCGTGGAGTGGATCCGGTCGCGCGGCACGACCAGGTGGATGCCCTTGGACGCCCGGACGTGGAACTGGCCGCGCTCCCCGACCATGGCCTGCGTGTCGTCCGTCCACACGCCGGTGGCGTTGACGACCTGCTTGGCGCGGATCTCGTACTCGCCGCCGCCTTCGACGTCCTGCACCCTGGCGCCGACGACCCGCTCGCCCTCGCGCAGGAAGCCCGTGACCCGCGCGCGGTTGGCGGCCCTCGCGCCGTACGCCACCGCCGTGCGCACCAGCGTCGCCACGTACCGGGCGTCGTCCATCTGGGCGTCGTAGTACTGCAACGCCCCGACCAGCGCGTCCTTCTTCAAGCAGGGCGCGACCCGCAGGGCGTGATTGCGCGTCAGGTGGCGGTGCATCGGCAGGCCCCGGCCGTGCCCGCGCGCCATGGACATGGCGTCGTACATCGCCACGCCCGACCCGGCGTACAGCCGCTCCCAGCCCTTGTGCTGCAACGGGTACAGGAACGGCACCGGCTTCACCAGGTGCGGGGCGAGCCGCTCCAGCAGCAGGCCGCGCTCCTTCAGGGCCTCGCGGACGAGCGCGAAGTCGAGCATCTCCAGATAGCGCAGGCCGCCGTGGATGAGCTTGCTGGACCGGCTGGAGGTGCCGGACGCCCAGTCCCGCGCCTCGACCAGGCCTGTGGACAGGCCCCTGGTCACGGCGTCGAGCGCGGTGCCCGCACCGACCACGCCTGCACCCACGACCAGCACGTCCAGCTCGCGCTCGGCCATCGATGCGAGTGACTCGGCGCGCTGCGCCGGCCCGAGTGTCGCTGTCCTCACCGCTGCCTCCCGCTCATCGGTCGTGCCGGCCGCACCCTTCGGGCACAGCCCCGTCCGTCTCCCCCCATGCCCAAATTCTGACCGGGTTGCCCGACTTCAGCCACCACGGGCCCTCAGCCTGTGGACAACGGTCACGGAACACTCACCGAAACTCGGCCAGCCAATCCCGCATATCGGTCATATTTACTCCTAGTCTGACATTGCGCTCGCCCGTCCTGTCCACAGGGCTTGCGCACCTGTCCCACTTCGGCTATCGGGAAGGACGGCCACGCCATGCCCGCAGATCTCGCCGTCATCGGACTCGGCCCGTACGGCCTGCCCCTGGCCCAGGCCGCCGTCGCCGCCGGCATCCCCACCCTGGGGTACCGGACCGGCCCCGAGGCCGGCTCGCTCAGCCCCGCCGAACTGCGCCGGATGCTCTCGGGGGGCTTCCGGCCGACCACCGTCCCGGCCGAGCTGGGCCGGGTGCGCACGGCGGTCATCTGCGCGCCGACCCCGCCGGGTGCGGACGGCGACCTGGACCTGAGCCGCCTGGAGGCCGCCGCCCGGACCCTGGCCGGGCACCTGCGTCCGCACACCACCGTGATCCTTGAGTCCCCTGTGTACCCGGGGACGACGGAGGAATTCCTCCGTCCGCTGCTCGAGGAGGGTTCCGGCCTGCGCGCGGGCCGTGACTTCCACCTCGCGTACTCCCCCAGCCGCGTCGATCCCGGCAACCGCGACGTCACGCCCGCCACCACCCCGAAGGTCATCGGCGGCCTCACCCCGGCCTGCACGGAGTCGGCCGCCGCGTTCTACGGCAGGCTGACCGACAAGGTGGTACGCGCGCGTGGACCCAGGGAAGCGGAGACCGTGCAGCTCCTGGAGACCAACTACCGGCATGTGAACATCGCCCTCGTCAACGAGATGGCGGTCCTCTGCCACGACCTGGGCGTCGACCTGTGGGACGTCATCCGCTGCGCGGAGACCAAGCCGTTCGGCTTCCAGGCCTTCCGCCCCGGCCCCGGCGTGGGCGGCCACTCGGCCCCACAGGACCTGACCGCGCACGGCGGCCGCGGTCTGCGCATGGTGGAGCTGGCCCAACAGGTCAACAGCCGCATGCCCGGCTACGTCGTCCAGCGCGCGGCCACGCTCCTGAACGAACACGGCAAGTCGGCCCGGGGCGCGCGCGTGCTGCTCCTCGGCGTCACCTACAAGCCCGACCTCGCCGACCTGGAGGGCACCCCGGCCCAGGAGATCGCCCTGCGCCTGATGGAGCTGGGTGCCTCGGTCAGCTACCACGACCCCCACGTCCCCGCCTGGAGCGTCCTCGACCGCCCTGTCCCCCGCGCGGACTCCCTCTACGAGGCCGCCGCCGACGCGGACCTGACCATCCTGCTCCAGCAGCACCGCACGTACGACCTCCAGGGCCTGTCGGTGAAGGCCCAGCTGCTGCTGGACACGCGGGGTGCGGCGCCCATGGGGGCGGCGCATCGGTTGTGAAGGGGGGCGCGTGAGGTGCGTGAACCCCGGGGGCTGGTGGCATGCGGCGCACAGCGCGGGTACCTTACGGAAACAGGTGGAGCCCACCGCAGGGGCTACTGCGGCAGGCTCCTGGATGGATCACGGAGTGTCCGCCCCTAGTCCTCTTGGGGGCGGCCGGTCACCATCCGAAGCAAGGTGGAGCCCACCGCAGTGGCCTCTGCGGCAGGCTCCAGGATGGATCACGGAGTGTCCGCCCCTAGGTTCCTTGGGGGCGGCCGCTCACCATCCGAAAATCCGCAAGATCCACCTCCTCCGGCACTGCACCATCCGAAGACGGAGTCGGTCCCAGCGGGTGGGCTTGCGGTGGCGTCCCATGGGCGCCCCCTTCCACGACGCCGCCCATTGACCCGGTAGACGGCACGTCGGAATCGGGCCGGGCCCCGAGGGGCCGGGGTCCGGAACCGTGTCCTTGGAAGGGGGCACCCAGAAGAACCTGGGCGCCGATCACGGACACTAGCGCCTCGAAACCGCCCTCCACGGGGCCGAACGGCCCGAAGGCACCCGTGCGCCCCCCTTCGGCAACACGCGCCCCACCCAAGGCAGTTGGGCATGCAAAAGGGCCCAGCCGCTCCCCCGAGTGACCAGGCCCTCTCAGCGTCGGACCGATTACCGCCGGTGCTGGGAGTCCGCCACCGTCACCTCGACCCGCTGGAACTCCTTGAGCTCGCTGTAGCCGGTCGTGGCCATCGCCCGCCGGAGCGCGCCGAAGAGGTTCATCGAACCGTCGGGCGTGTGGGACGGGCCCGTGAGGATCTCCTCCAGCGTGCCGACCGTGCCGAGGGCGACCTTCTTGCCGCGGGGCAGCTCCTCGTTCACGGCCTCCATGCCCCAGTGGTGGCCCTTGCCCGGGCCGTCCGTCGCACGGGCCAGCGGGGAGCCCATCATCACCGCGTCCGCGCCGCAGGCGATCGCCTTCGGCAGGTCGCCGGACCAGCCGACCCCGCCGTCCGCGATCACGTGCACGTACCGGCCGCCCGACTCGTCCATGTAGTCGCGGCGCGCCGCGGCCACGTCGGCGACCGCCGTCGCCATGGGGACCTGGATGCCGAGCACATTGCGCGTGGTGTGCGCGGCGCCGCCGCCGAAGCCGACCAGCACGCCGGCCGCGCCGGTGCGCATCAGGTGCAGGGCCGCGGTGTACGTGGCGCAGCCGCCGACGATCACCGGGACGTCCAGTTCGTAGATGAACTGCTTCAGGTTCAGCGGCTCGTGCGAGCCGGAGACGTGCTCCGCGGAGACCGTCGTACCGCGGATGACGAAGATGTCCACGCCCGCGTCCACGACCGCCTTGGAGAACTGGGCGGTGCGCTGCGGGGAGAGCGCGGCGGCGGTGACGACGCCGGAGTCGCGCACCTCCTTGATGCGCTGCCCGATCAGCTCCTCCTTGATGGGGGCCGCGTAGATCTCCTGCAGGCGCCGGGTCGCCGCCTCGGCGGGCAGCTCGGTGATCTCGTCGAGCAGCGGCTGCGGGTCCTCGTACCGCGTCCACAGGCCCTCGAGGTTCAGCACGCCGAGGCCGCCGAGCTCGCCGATGCGGATGGCGGTGGCCGGGGAGACGACCGAGTCCATGGGGGCGGCCAGGAACGGCAGCTCGAAGCGGTAGGCGTCGATCTGCCAGGCGATCGAGACCTCCTTCGGGTCCCGGGTACGGCGGCTGGGGACGACGGCGATGTCGTCGAAGGCGTACGCCCGGCGGCCGCGCTTGCCGCGCCCGATCTCGATCTCAGTCACGTCTGTGGCCTTTCCCTGATGCGTTTCAGCGTCTTCCAGTATCGCCGACGGGTACGACGAGGGCGGCCCCGGATGCTCCGGGACCGCCCTCGGTACGCATCACGCCCGCGTGCGTGTCACTTGGTGCTGTAGTTCGGCGCCTCGACCGTCATCTGGATGTCGTGCGGGTGGCTCTCCTTGAGGCCCGCGGAGGTGATCCGGACGAAGCGGCCCTTGGACTCCATCTCCTCAATGGTGGCGGCGCCCACGTAGCCCATGGTCTGGCGCAGACCGCCGACGAGCTGGTGCAGCACGTTGGCCAGCGGGCCGCGGTAGGGCACCTGGCCCTCGACGCCCTCGGGCACGAGCTTGTCGTCGGAGGCGACCTCCGCCTGGAAGTAGCGGTCCTTCGAATACGACCGGCCCTGGCCGCGGGACTGCATGGCACCGAGCGAGCCCATGCCGCGGTACGACTTGAACTGCTTGCCGTTGATGAAGAGCAGCTCGCCCGGCGACTCCTCACAGCCCGCGAGCAGGCTGCCCAGCATGACCGTGTCGGCGCCGGCGGCGAGCGCCTTGCCGATGTCGCCGGAGTACTGCAGGCCGCCGTCGCCGATCAGCGGGATGCCCGCCGGACGGGCGGCGAGGGACGCCTCGTAGATGGCGGTGACCTGGGGGACGCCGATGCCGGCGACCACGCGGGTCGTGCAGATCGAGCCGGGGCCCACGCCCACCTTGATGCCGTCGACACCGGCGTCGATGAGGGCCTGCGCGCCGTCGCGCGTGGCGACGTTGCCGCCGATCACGTCGACGTTCACGCTCGACTTGATCTTCGACATCCAGCTGAGGGCGTTGCTGTTGTGGCCGTGGGAGGTGTCGACGACCAGGAAGTCCACCCCGGCCGCGGCGAGGGCCTGGGCGCGCTCCATGGCCTCGGGGCTGGCGCCCACCGCGGCACCGACGAGCAGCCGGCCCTCGGCGTCCTTGGCGGCGTTCGGGTACTTCTCCGCCTTGACGAAGTCCTTGACGGTGATGAGGCCCTTGAGGACGCCCGCGTCGTCGACCAGCGGCAGCTTCTCGATCTTGTGCTTGCGCAGCAGCTCCATGGCCTCGACGCCGGAGATGCCGACCTTGCCGGTGACCAGCGGCATCGGGGTCATGACCTCGCGCACCTGACGGGAGCGGTCCGTCTCGAAGGCCATGTCGCGGTTGGTGACGATGCCGAGCAGCTTGCCGGCCGGGTCGGTGACCGGGACACCGCTGATGCGGAACTTGGCGCACAGGGCGTCCGCCTCGGCGAGCGTGGCCTCCGGGTGCACCGTGATGGGGTCGGTGACCATGCCGGACTCGGACCGCTTCACCAGGTCGACCTGGTTGACCTGGTCCTCCACGGACAGGTTGCGGTGCAGGACGCCGACGCCGCCCAGCCGGGCCATCGCGATCGCCATGCGCGACTCGGTGACCTTGTCCATGGCGGCGGACAGCAGGGGGATGTTCACCCGGACGTTGCGGGAGATGCGGGACGAGGTGTCGACCGCGCCCGGCAGCACCTCGGATGCGCCCGGCAGCAGCAGCACGTCGTCGTAGGTCAGCCCGAGTGTCGCGAATTTACCGGGCACTCCGTCGACGTTGGCAGTCATGACACCTTCCCCAAATGGCCTTGATCGGTGCGGATGTCCATGCTAACGGGAAGGACGGCTGTCTCATTCCACGGTTCCGGCCCGCACCGGGCTTCGTATGTTCCTACGGAAGCGGCGCACCGCCTGTTCAATGAAGGGGCTACTGCTCGGCCAACGCCCGCAGCCGGCTCAGTGCCCTGTGCTGCGCCACCCGGACCGCGCCGGGTGACATTCCCAACATCTGGCCCGTCTCCTCGGCCGTGAGCCCCACCGCGATCCGCAGCAGCAGCAGCTCCCGCTGGTTCTCGGGCAGGTTGGCCAGGAGTTTCTTGGCCCACTCCGCGTCGCTGCTGAGCAGGGCGCGCTCCTCCGGGCCGAGGGAGTCGTCCGGCCGCTCGGGCATCTCGTCGGACGGGACGGCCGTCGAGCCGGGGTGACGCATCGCCGCGCGCTGCAGGTCGGCGACCTTGTGGGCGGCGATGGCGAAGACGAATGCCTCGAAGGGGCGCCCGGTGTCCCGGTAGCGGGGCAGTGCGAGGAGCACCGCCACGCAGACCTCCTGGGCGAGGTCCTCCACGAAGTGCCGGGCGTCGCCCGGGAGGCGGGACAGGCGGGTGCGGCAGTAGCGCAGCGCAAGGGGGTGGACATGGGCGAGCAGATCATGCGTGGCCTGCTCGTCCCCGTCGACGGCGCGGTGGACGAGCGCGCCGATCGCCCCTTGGGCATTGACCGCCTCGTCGTCGCGCATCGGTCCATGGTGCCTTGCGGCCGCCGGGTCCGTGGCACCGCGCCCGTTGTTGTGCACCGAAGCGTTATGAGCAGGTGCGCCGGAACTCATCCCCTGCGCCCTCCCCTTCCGCTCGACCGACTCGTCCCCGAGGAACTCCACACCCTCAAGGATGCGGCATCCGCGGCGAAACGAGCAGCGGGCACCCGGCGGACTCCCGGTCCGACCCCGCCCACCTGGCGTTCCGTGCCCTCACCGGGACCGCCACGACCTGCGCGGTCGCCCCTGGGAGGCGTCCGCGATGTCGCGTCGGCCACCCGAAGGGCTGGGCGAGAGGGCGGGGCAGGCGTCGCGGGGCAGGCGCGACGTCGCGGGCGCGCCCCAGGACCTGCCGTTCGGATCATCCCGGGGGCGTGGGTCGTCAGCCGCACCCTCCCGAGCTCTCGACCTCGCCCGGGCGGGGACGGGACCCCACCGGCGGTGTCGTCGGCCGCCGGCTTCCGCACGCGCGCGTACGGCTCGCGCGGGGGCATCCGCGTGCCCCCGCTCTCCGGCCCACGCCGGATGCCGCGCGTCAAAGCCGGCCCGATCCGAACGACAGGCCCTAGCGCACCAGACCCCACCGGAAGCCGAGCGCCACGGCGTGGGCCCGGTCCGAGGCGCCGAGCTTCTTGAACAGGCGCCGGGCGTGCGTCTTGACGGTGTCCTCGGAGAGGAACAGCTCGCGGCCGATCTCCGCGTTCGAACGGCCGTGACTCATGCCTTCGAGGACCTGGATCTCACGCGCCGTGAGCGTGGGCGCGGCGCCCATCTCGGCCGAGCGCAGCCGGCGCGGGGCGAGCCGCCAGGTCGGGTCGGCCAGGGCCTGCGTCACCGTCGCGCGGAGCTCCGCGCGGGAGGCGTCCTTGTGCAGGTAGCCGCGGGCACCGGCGGCGACGGCGAGCGCCACACCGTCCAGATCCTCGGCGACGGTGAGCATGATGATGCGCGCACCGGGGTCGGCGGACAGCAGCCGCCGGACCGTCTCGACGCCGCCCAGTCCGGGCATGCGTACGTCCATCAGAATCAGGTCCGAGCGGTCGGCCCCCCAGCGGCGGAGGACTTCCTCGCCGTTGGCCGCCGTCGTCACGCGCTCGACACCGGGCACGGTCGCGACCGCGCGGCGGAGCGCCTCTCGGGCAAGCGGGGAGTCGTCGCAGACGAGGACGGAAGTCATGGCCGCCCTCCGCAGCTGATGCGCGTCACCTTGAGCCTCCAGGCTGGTACGAAATCGTCACCTGTGCGGTCGACCGTCTCGGACGCCCGCCCGAGCGCTTGTTCCTTCAACCGCCTCGCACTCTCAACGACGGTCACTCGAAAGAGTTACGGGGGCGGCTGCCATCTTCGGCACTCTACGTGAGGGGGCGGACACGGTGCAGACATGCGCAACAGACCCTCGAACTTTCATCACAACCTATGCCCCATTCAGACCCATTTCTTCCGCTTTGGCAGTGTCTGGAGCTAGATTCGCAATGAGTCATATTTTCATCTCCTTAGATCGTAGTTGTACGGTCATGGACACCGGATCCGCCAAGAACGGCTACAAGGGGTCACGTAATGGCAGATTTCTCCCGCCTTCCCGGACCGAACGCGGACCTGTGGGACTGGCAGCTGCTGGCTGCCTGTCGCGGGGTGGACAGCTCGCTCTTCTTCCATCCGGAGGGCGAGCGCGGTGCGGCGCGGAGTGCTCGCGAGAACTCGGCCAAAGAGGTCTGCATGAGGTGCCCGGTGCGTGCCGAGTGCGCTGCCCACGCGCTGGCGGTGCGTGAGCCGTACGGCGTGTGGGGCGGACTGACCGAGGACGAGCGCGAAGAGCTGATGGGGCGGGCACGCAACCGGCTGGTGTCGGCGTCGACATCCGGCGGGCACGCCGCCTCGAACAACTGAAGGAACGTTTCTGCGAGAGGCACGCGCACGCGTGCCCTTGGTTTTTGGCGTGTGGTTCTCGGCGTGGCCGAGCCGCTGCTAGCGGCGGGCGGCCCGGGCCAGCTGGTCGAGGGTGGCCGACACCGCCGGGACCTGCGCGAGGTCGGGCAGGGTGAGCGCGACGATCTCCCGTCGCACCGCCGGCTCCAGCGTCACCGTGCGTGCTCCCCGGGGCCGTACCGACTCGACGGCCAGCTGGGGCAGCACGGCCACCCCGAGTCCGGCCCCGACCAGGCCGACGACCGCCGGGTAGTCGTCGGTGGCGAAGTCGATGCGCGGGGTGAACCCGGCCGCCGCGCACACCTCGACCAGCTGGCCCCGGCAGCGCGGGCAGCCCGCGATCCACGACTCCTCGGCCAGTTCCCCGATGGCGACGGACTCCGCGCCCGCCAGCCGATGCCGTTCCGGCACGAGCGCGACGAGCCGGTCGGTCAGCAGGGGCCGTACGACGAGGTCGTCCCACTCACCGGCGCCCGCCGCCCCCTCGTAGCGGAAGGCGAGGGCCACGTCGCAGTCGCCCTCGCGCAGGAGGCCGACCGACGCGGGGGGCTCGGCCTCCTCCAGGGAGACGCGGGTGCCGGGGTGGGCCGCGCGCAGGGCGGCGAGAGCGGTGGGCACGAGCGTGGAGCTGCCGCTGGGGAAGGAGACGAGCCGGACCCGGCCCGCGCGCAGCCCGGCGATGGCGGCGACCTCCTCCTCGGCGGCCGTGAGCCCGGCGAGGATCCCGGCGGCGTGCCGGACCAGGGCCTCGCCGGCCTGGGTCAGGCGCATCTCGCGTCCGGTGCGGATCAGCAGAGGGGTGCCGACGGACGTTTCGAGGGCCTTCATCTGCTGGCTGACGGCGGGCTGGGTGCAGCCCAGCTCGCGGCCCGCGGCGGAGAAGGAGCCGGTGGCCGCGACGGCGCGCAGGACGCGGAGGTGACGAGCTTCGATCACCCTTCGAGGATAAGTGACCCTTTGGCGCTGTTCCGAATAATGCGTCGACGCTTTGAGGTCGGGTCCCTTACCGTGCGGGCATGAAGCTTCTGTCGGTGAATCTGGGCCGTGCCAAGCCTGTGCCGTACACGGACAACCCCGAGGGTGTGACCGGGATCGACAAGCAGCCGGTGGCAGGGCCCGTGCGGGTGTCGGCGCCCGGGCCCAAGGGCATCGGCGGCAGCGGACTGGCCGGGGACGCGGTGTGCAAGCTGGAGCACCACGGCGGCGACGACCAGGCGGTGTACGCGATGGCCCGCGAGGACCTGGACGAGTGGGAACGCGAGCTGGGCCGGACCCTGGCCGACGGCGCGTTCGGCGAGAACCTCACGACGTCGGGCCTGGACGTGTCCGGCGCGCGGATCGGCGAGCGCTGGCGCATCGGGCCCGAGGTGGTGCTGGAGGTGACCTCCGGGCGGATCCCGTGCCGCACGTTCCAGGGCCATCTGGGTGAGAAGGGCTGGGTGAAGCGGTTCACGCAGCGGGGTGCGCCGGGGGCGTACCTGCGGGTGATCGAGCCCGGGGAGATCCGCGCGGGCGACCCGGTCGAGATCGTGCACCGTCCCGACCACGACGTGACGGTGGCCCTGCAGTTCCGGGCGGTGACGACGGAGCGGACGCTGCTGCCGCGGCTGCTGGCGGCGGGCGAGGCGCTGCACCCGGAGCTGCTGAGGACGGCACGGGAGTACGAGGAGAAGTACGGGGCCTGACGGCGGCTCACCACGCCGGTCTCCACCGACCCTTCACCACGGACGGCCCCGCGGGGAAGCGGACCTGCACAGTCCAGGTCACTAACCTTCTGCCATGACAACGGCTCTGATTACGGGATCGACGGCAGGCATCGGGGCCGCGTTCGCGCGGCGACTGGCGGCCGACGGGCACAACCTGGTGCTGGTCGCCCGCGACACCAAGCGGCTGAGGGAACAGGCGACCGAGCTGCACGACCGGCACGGCATCGAGGCGGAGGTGCTGACGGCCGACCTCGCCGAGAACAAGGGCATCGAGGCGGTGGCCGACCGCCTGGGCGACCGCAGGAACCCCGTCGACCTGCTGGTCAACAACGCCGGCTTCGGCAACAAGGGCCGTTATCTCGAGGTCCCCATGGCCGACGAGCTGCGGATGCTGAAGGTGCACTGCGAGGCGGTGCTGCGATTGACGTCGGCGGCGACGGAGGCCATGCGGGAGCGGGGCCGCGGCGGTGTCGTCAATGTCGCCTCGGTGGCCGCGTTCGTCCCGCGGGGCACCTACGGCGCCTCCAAGGCCTGGGTCGTGCAGTTCACCCAGGGCGCGGCCCGCGACCTGGCCGGCAGCGGCGTACGGCTGATGGCGCTCTGCCCCGGTTTCGTGCGCACGGAGTTCCACGAGCGGGCCGGCATGGGCACGGACAACATCCCGGGCTGGATGTGGCTCGACGCGGACAAGCTGGTCGCGGCGGCGCTGCACGACCTGGCGCGCGGCAAGACGCTGTCCATCCCGGACCCGCGGTACAAGGCCCTGATGGGGGCGGCGAAGCTGGTGCCGCGGGGGGTGCTGGGGGCGGTCTCCTCTAAGACGGGGCGGAAGTACGGGCCGCAGTAGGCCGGTCGTGGCGCGTCGACCGGCCGAGGACGTCGACGATCAGGGGTACGGCGTCGGGCTCCAGGCGGGCGATGGCCGGCAGTACTTCCTGGAGGGTCTCGTGCCGCAGGGCCCGGGCGACCAGCGCGCGACCGAGGTCGGGCTCGACCACGGGGGCGAGCGCCACCCATGCGCGGACGAGAACGGAGGCCGGTGCGTCCGCGTGCCGGGCGTCGGCCACGTCGAGAGCGCGAGCCAGTTCCTCGGCACGGGCGGGCTGGCCGGCTTCCACCAGCAGCATGACCAGAACTGCCTGGTTCCGTTCCCAGCCCGGGCGGCGGGTCAGTTCCCTTGCGCGCTCGTACTCCCCGGTCTCCACCAGCGCACGGACGACCGCCACGTCGAAGCCCGGCGGGCCGTCGCCGAGCCGGGCCAGCAGTCGCTCCCCCTCCTCGGTCCTGCCGAGCGTGAAGTAGGCGCGGAGGAGGTCGGGCACCACCCAGAGCGAATGCCGCTCGCCGGGGGACACGGCTTCCGCGAAGGTGTCCTCGGCCGCCTGCCGGTCGCCCGCGGCGGCGAGAGCCACCGCGATCCGGGCCAGGCAACGCGCGCGGAGACCGGCGTCCGTCAGATCGCGGGCGAGTGAGACGGCCCGTTCCACCGCCCCGGCGTCGGCCAGTGCGACGGCGATCTCGGCGCGCGGGTGAGCGCGCATGCGTTCGTCCAGACCCGCCACGAAGGCGAGGGCCCGGTCGAACTCCTTCGCCGCGCACAGCCGCTCGATCAGGGGCGTGAGCGCGAAGGCACCGCCGGGACGGTGGCCCAGTGCACGGACCAGGTGCTCGGCGTCGTCGAATCGACCGGCGTGCGCCAGCGCCTGGGCCATCCATCCCGCCCAGACCTGCTCACCCGGGTCGTCGGGGTCCACCAGGGCGGGTACGCCCACCCGGTCCAGCACGGCCCGTGCGGCGTCAACGAGCCCTGCCTCGGCGAGCATGATCGCGGTGTGTGCCGGGTGGAGACTTCCGCCCCGCCCGGAGCGCCGGATCTCGGCCTCCGCCCGGGCGACCAGCTCGGCCAGCTCGTCGGGAGCGCGGCCGGACACCAGGGCGCCGCGTACGAGCGCTTCGTGGCCGTCGGTCGAGCCGAGCGACCTCGCCATCTCGAAAGCCCGGTCCAGCTCACCCGCCGCGGCCCGCCCTTCGATCACGCCGCAGAGCGCGGGCGCGCCGGGCTCCGTCGCCGTGTCCTCGTCGGCCAGCCGCTCCGCGCGGTCCGTCTCCCCCGCCAGGACCAGCGCGTCGACGACGGCGCGCACGGCCGTGTCCCGGGCCTCCTCGTCGGCGAGGCCGAGGGCCAGCCTCTCGGCCTCCTCGTGGGCCCCCGCCTCCGCCAGGCCCTCCACGATCGCCGGCACCACGCCCGAGCGCACGGTCGGGTGCTCGATCCGCTCGGCCAGTGCTTCCGCGCGAGCCCCGTCACCCGTCGCCGCCAAGGCCCGTACGACCCGTCGCAACGCCCATCCGCGCGGGGCGGCGGCGTCGTGCAGCAGGGCGGCACGCTCCGCCCGGTCGAACTCGCCGAGATCCGCGAGCGTCTCGACGACCTCGACGAGCAGGTCGGACGGGATCAGTGCGGTCTCGACCGCCGTGAGGAGAGCCTCGGCCTCGCCTTCCCGCCCGGTCCGTCGCAGCGCTCCGGCGATCCTTGCCAGCACCAGGGGCCGTGCCGCGTGGTCCGCCTGCTGAGCCAGCGCCTTCGCCCGGTCGAGGTGGCCCGCCTCCGTCAGAGCCGCTGCCGCCGCCGCGAGACCGAGGCCCCGTACCTGGTCATGATCCTGCCGACGGCACAGCTCCCCGGCCCGGTCGAAGGCCCCGGCGGCCACCAGGGACCGGGCGAGGTCGACCACCAGGCCCATGCGCAGGTCGATCCCGGCCACCGCGGTGACGAGGCGTTCGGCACGATCGAACAGCCCGGCCTTCGCCCAGCCGCGGCTCACCTCCACGAGGGCGTGGTCCCGCCCCTCGTCGACGTCGTAGTCGAACGCGTACCGCTCGGCCGACTGCTCCGCCTCCTCCAGCAACCGCACGGCCTCGGCAGGCTCACCGGCGTCCAGCACCACCGCCGCGACATCGGCCAGCGCCAGGGCCCTCCAGTCGAGACTCGGGATGCTGCGGGCGAGCGCCTCCGCACGGTGCACCCGGCCGAGCACGGCCCAGGCCCGGGGGAAGGTGCGGGTGACGGTGTCGTTGCGGTGCTCCAGTTCCTCCCGTCTCAGCGCGAGCCGGACCAGGTCCGTCAGGTCGGGTACGCCCGCGTCGGCCACCATGTCCTCGGCGTTGCGTATCTCGGCGAGCGCCGCCGCGTCGCCGCCGGTGACATCGAGCATCCGGTCGTGGCGCACCGCGTCCACGGCGCAGTCGACCGCACGCCGCAGGTCCCGCGCCGCGCGCAGCAGCCCGAAGTAGCCCGACAGCAGGTAGCCCGGCGTTCCGTCCGGCCATCCCCGGTCCCGCCAGGTGTCCGCCCAGGCGTGCAACCGCGCCCGGTGGCGGTCGAGTTCCGCGGTGCCGAGCATGTCCAGCGCCCGGCGCTGCAACTCCTCGTGAGCGAGGAGGTAGACGTCCAGCCGGACGTCGAACGTCCGCCCCGCCCGGGTCCGCAGCACATCCCGCACCCGGTACGGGACCGCCCCGGTCAGCGCGGACAGGTCCTCGGCCGTCAGGCCGCCGTTCGCCGCCGTCACCAGCGCCAGCAGGTCGTACTCCAGGCCGCCGTCCTCGATCAGGCGCTTCAGTTCGCGTTCCGCCTCGGCGCGGATCGTCTGGGCGTACGGGGAGGGGGCGAGCACGCGGACGATCGCGGGGTCGTGCAGGGGGTGGTCCTCCGGCACGTCGACCGGCGGCGGCGGGTTCAGCCGGCCCGCCACCAGGACGCGCATGCCGGACTCCGGGCGGGCGGGCAGCAGGCTCGCGATGCTGTGGGCTTCGGGGCCGGTCGTGACGCCGCGGTCCTCGTCCAGGCCGTCGAGCAGGAGGACCAGGCGCTCGCCGCGTTCGGCGCAGACACGGGCGGCCGCCCCGTACAGGTACAGGAGGTGGGCTTCGCCGGTCGCCTCGGTCAGATGCGCGGGCAGGTCCTCGCCGGCGAGTTCGGCGAGCTGTTCCAGGACGACGTCGACGTAGGCCACGACGTCGTTCTGGGCTCCCAGGCGGGCCGTGACGAAGAAGGGCACGATCCTGAGGCCCTGGGGCGGGTTCAGCGCGAACCACGACAGCAGCGCCGTCTTGCCCGCCCACGCCTCCGCGCGCCACCAGGCGTACGCCGGGCCGGAGTCGGCGGTGCAGAAGGCCCTCAGCTCGGCGAGTTCCCGCTCGCGGCCGACCAGTTCGGCGGGGGCGATCCTGCGGACCTGCTCCCAGTACGCCGAGCGCACCTGCCGGGTGAAGAGGAGGCGGTTGTGGTCGCCTGTGACGGCCACCCCGACGTCCCGCCCCGCGGCCACCGACCGTTCCGACCGCTTCCCCCACCACAGCATGCCGTCATGATGCCAAGCCAAGAGGCGACGAAGGGGTCTCGTTGCGACAATGGTGCTGTTCAGCCGGACCCAGGGGGGCCGGAGGCGAGGCCATGACCTTCGTACAGCTCATCGAATGCAGGACCAGCCGGCTCGACGAGATGAACCGGCTGATGGACCGGTGGGTCGAGCAGACCAAGGGGAAGCGGACCGCGACGCACAGTGTGGTGGCGAAGGACCGGGCCGACGCCTCGCACATCGTGGAGATCGTGGAGTTCCCGTCGTACGAGGAGGCGATGCGGAACTCCGGGCTGCCGGAGACCGACCGGATCTTCCAGGAGATGGTGGCGCTCTGCGACGAGGAGCCCACCTTCACCGATCTGGACGTGGTGCGGGACGAGCAGCTCAACGCGGCCACCGCGCGCAGGTTCTTCGAGCTGGCGCCCGGGCAGGGCGACGCGCCCCCGTTCAACGACGTGTTCATCGAGGACTACCACGACCACGACCCCGCCAATGTGCAGGACGTCATCGGGCTGGACGCGGTGCGGCGCGAGCTGGAGGTCTGGCGGGGCGGGTTCGACTTCTCGTTCACGATCGACGACCAGGTGGCGCAGGGTGACCGGGTGTGCACCCGGTGGACCTGGCGGGGCCACCACAGGGGCGACTTCCTCGGGATCCCGCCGACCGGGAAGGACGTCACCATGACCGGGACGACCGTCCACCGCTGCACGCCGGACGGGAAGATCGCCGAGGGCTGGTGGCAGTACGACCGGCTGGGGCTGATGCAGCAGCTCGGGGCGCTGGACCCGCTGGAGCTGTGACAGCGGCCGCACACCCCGCCCCACACAGCCGCACACACGGGAAGCCCCCGTTCCGCGCGAGGCGGGACGGGGGCTTCCGGCAGAGGTCGGTGCCTCAGTGGGCGTGGCCGTGGCCGTGGCCCGCGGCGGCCGGCTCCTCCTCTTCCTTCTTCTCGACGACCAGGGTCTCGGTCGTGAGGAGGAGGGAGGCGATGGAGGCGGCGTTCTCCAGGGCGGAGCGGGTGACCTTGACCGGGTCGATGACGCCGGCCTTGATCAGGTCGCCGTACTCGCCGGTGGCGGCGTTGTAGCCGTTGCCCTTGTCGAGCTCGGCCACCTTGGAGACGATGACGTAGCCCTCCAGGCCGGCGTTCTCGGCGATCCAGCGCAGCGGCTCGACGGCGGCGCGGCGGACGACCGCGACACCGGTGGCCTCGTCGCCGGTCTTGTCGAGGTTGCCCTCGAGGACCTTGACGGCGTGGACGAGCGCGGAGCCACCACCGGAGACGATGCCCTCCTCGACCGCGGCGCGGGTCGCGGAGATGGCGTCCTCCAGACGGTGCTTGCGCTCCTTCAGCTCGACCTCGGTGGCGGCACCCACACGGATGACGCACACGCCGCCGGCCAGCTTCGCGAGGCGCTCCTGGAGCTTCTCGCGGTCCCAGTCGGAGTCCGTGGTCTCGATCTCGGCCTTGATCTGGGCGACGCGGCCCTGCACGTCGTCCTTCTTGCCGGCGCCGTCGACGATCGTGGTGTCGTCCTTGGTGACGGTGACGCGGCGGGCGGAGCCGAGGACGTCCAGGCCGACCTGGTCGAGCTTGAGGCCGACCTCCTCGGAGACGACCGTGGCGCCCGTGAGGACGGCCATGTCCTGCAGCATCGCCTTGCGGCGGTCGCCGAAGCCGGGGGCCTTCACGGCGACGGCGTTGAACGTGCCGCGGATCTTGTTGACGACGAGGGTGGAGAGCGCCTCGCCCTCGACGTCCTCGGCGATGATCAGCAGCGGCTTGGAGGCGTTGGCCTGGATGACCTTCTCCAGCAGCGGCAGGAGGTCCGCGATGGCGGAGATCTTGCCCTGCGTGATGAGGATGTAGGGGTCGTCCAGGACGGCTTCCATGCGCTCCTGGTCCGTCACGAAGTACGGCGACAGGTAGCCCTTGTCGAAGGCCATGCCCTCGGTGAAGTCCAGCTCCAGACCGAAGGTGTTGGACTCCTCGACGGTGATGACACCGTCCTTGCCGACCTTGTCCATCGCCTCGGCGATGAGCTCGCCGACCTGCTGGTCCTGGGCGGACAGCGCGGCGACGGCGGCGATGTCGGACTTCTCGTCGATCGGGCGGGCCGAGGCGAGCAGGTCCTCGGAGACCGCGGCGACGGCGGCGTCGATGCCCTTCTTCAGGGCGGCCGGGGAGGCACCGGCGGCGACGTTCTTCAGGCCCTCGCGCACGAGCGCCTGGGCGAGCACGGTCGCGGTGGTCGTACCGTCACCCGCGATGTCGTTGGTCTTGGTCGCCACCTCCTTGACCAGCTGGGCACCGAGGTTCTCGTACGGGTCCTCGACCTCGACCTCGCGGGCGATGGTCACACCGTCGTTGGTGATGGTGGGGGCGCCGAACTTCTTGTCGATGACGACGTTGCGGCCCTTGGGGCCGATCGTCACCTTGACCGTGTCGGCAAGCTTGTTGACGCCGCGCTCGAGGGCGCGACGGGCGTCCTCGTCGAACTTCAGGATCTTCGCCATGGGAGCGTGAGCCCTCTTCCGGAATCTGGGTTAAAGGCACTGCGCCCCGGGCGCCCGGCTTCTATGTGTCGCGGGGGGCCAGGGGCGCAGCTCAAAGCAATGTGCTGGGGTGAATTACTTCTCGACGATCGCGAGGACGTCGCGGGCCGAGAGGACGAGGTACTCCTCGTTGTTGTACTTCACCTCGGTGCCGCCGTACTTGCTGTAGAGCACGACGTCACCGACCTTGACGTCGAGCTCGACGCGCTTGCCGTCCTCGATGCGGCCCGGGCCCACGGCCAGGACGACGCCCTCCTGGGGCTTCTCCTTGGCGGTGTCCGGAATGACCAGGCCCGAGGCCGTGGTCTGCTCGGCGTCCAGCGGCTGGACCACGATGCGGTCCTCGAGCGGCTTGATGGCAACCTTGCTGGCGGTCGTCACGATCCGACCTCCCCCTTCGGAGATCTCACGGGGTTAACTGTCTGAGGTGGCGACCAGGTGGATCCGTCGTCGCGGGTGCCGGACCTGCCCGTCGCTGTGTTGGCACTCTCCTTCGTCGAGTGCCAGAGCCGAGACTATGACCGTGATTAGCACTCGGTCAAGCGGACTGCTAATTGCCCGCGGCGCGTCGGCCAGGTGAGTTCGCCACGCGGGGGCCGCGGGCCCGTCTACAGGTAGTCCTCCAGCCGCCCCACCCGCAGGCCCTTCCCCTCGATCTCCCGCAGCAACCGCAGCGTCCGTTCCGTCAGGGTCGCGGACGCGTCGCCCGACGGGACGGAGACGATGTCGCCGGGGCGCAGTCCGGGCCCGCCCCGCCGGTAGGACAGGTCGCCGTCGGCGCCCAGGGACACCCGCCAGAGCACGACCGCCGTGATGCCGCAGTCGGCGGCGGCGCGCAGGGTCGCCCGGTCGTAGGTGCCGTAGGGCGGGCGGAAGAGGCGGGGGCGGATGCCGAAGCGGGAGTGGAGCTTGTGCTGCTGGCCGCAGATCTCGGCGCGCTGGCCGGCGTAGGGCAGGCCGCGCAGGGCGGGGTGGTCGAGGGTGTGGTTCTGGATGGACGCGCCGACCGCGCGCAGCCGGGCGAAGTGGCCGTAGCCGGGTCCGACGACGCTGTCCGTGAGGAACATGCTGACCGGGAGCCGCCGTTCGCGGACGAGGCCGACGAAGCGGGGGTCGCGTTCGGCGCCGTCGTCGTAGGTGAGGAAGACGACCGGGTCGCGGGTGGGGACGTGGTCCACGACGGGCGGGAGGGGGTGGCTCACCGCGGGGCGCGAGTCCTGGGCCCGGCCGTCGGCGGTGCCCGGGCGCCGGTCCGCCGCGCCGGCGCAGCCGGCCAGCAGGATGACGCCCGCGCACAGGGCGGCGGCCGGTCGCCGCCTCACAGGTAGTCCTCCAGCCGTCCCACCGCGTATCCCTCGGCCGTGACCTTGTTCAGGAAGCGGCGGACCATGTCCGGCATCGTGCCCTTCCACTGGCCGGGGCCCCGGAAGTGGGTGAGGACGATGTCGCCCGGGCGCAGCTCCCGGTCCGCCTCGCGGTACTCCCAGCGGTCGGCGAAGACCTCCTCGTTCCAGAGCGGGACGTACGCGATGCCGCAGGACTTGGCGGCGCGCAGGGTCGCCCGGTTGTAGCTGCCGTAGGGCGGGCGGAAGAGGCGGGGGCGCTTGCCGAACCGCTTCTCCATGTAGCGCTGCATGCCGCAGATCTCGCGCTTCTGCGCACGGTAGGACAGCCCCGGCAGGTAGGGGTGGTGCAGGGTGTGGTTGTTCAGGACCACGCCTCTGGCCTGCATCCTCTTGAAGTAGCGGGGGTTGTCCTTCACCAGGTAGCCGCTGAGGAACGCGGTGTACGGGACGTCCAGGTCGCTCATCATCCGCAGGAACGCCCGGTCCTTCTCGGCGCCGTCGTCGATGGTGAGGAAGACGACCTTGTCCCGGGTGGGGATCCTGGTGAACACGGGCGGGAGGTCCGACTCCCGGTGGCCCGCCACCTCGAAGCCCTCGCGGGTCCTGATCCCGGGCTTGCTCTCTGGGGGTCGCGGAGCGGTCAGCGGGGTGTTCCGCAGCCCCCAGCGGTGTGCGGCGGCGACCCGGGCGGCGTGCGCGGCGCCCAGTTTGGAGGCGTACGAGTCGAGCGCGCGGGCCGGGGGCGCGTCGAGGGGCTGCTGTCCGCCGGCCGGGGTGACCTGGTCGCTGCCGCCCTGCGCGCAGCCCGAGGCGATGGCGGCGAGGGCCAGCACGGCGAGGCCGGCCCGCACCCGGCCGGATGCCCGGCTTTTGTCATTTCGTACGACTGCTCGCATGGTGCCGGATCCTCGCAGCCGGGCCCGGCGAACCCGACCCGACACCGCGGCCGGCGGCCCACCATCCACCGACTGGCCCACACGCCTCCCCCGCGCCGCCGTGGCCGACAATGAACCGGTGAACGACCTCGCCCTCCTCCTCACCCCAGAAGGCCGCGCCCTCCTCGACGAGGTGCGCGACACCGACCCGGCGCGGGAGCTGGCCGTCGCGACCCGGCTGCGCCGGGAGCACCCCGCGGAGCTGGTGTCGGCGGCGCTCGGCCAGGCACGGCTTCGGCAGCGGGCTGCGGTGAAGTTCGGGGCCGGGGACGCGGGGCGGATGTTCTTCACGCCGAACGGGGTGGAGCAGTCGACCCGGGCGAGCGTGGCGGCCTACCGGGCCCGGCGCATGGCCGACTCCGGCGTGACCTCGGTCGCCGACCTGTGCTGCGGCATCGGCGGGGACGCGATCGCGCTGGCCCGGGCCGGGATCCGGGTGCTCGCCGTGGACCGGGACCCGCTGACGGCCGCGGCGGCCCGGGCGAACGCCGACGCGCTGGGGCTCGCGGACCTGATCGAGGTGCGGGAGGCGGACGTCACGGAGGTGGACACGGCCGGCTACGACGCCGTCTTCGTCGACCCGGCCCGGCGCGGCGGCCGGGGCCGCATCTTCGACCCCGAGGCCTACTCGCCCCCGCTGTCCTGGGCGGTGGCGGCCGCCCGGCGAGCCCCGCACGCCGCGCTGAAGATCGCCCCGGGCATCCCGCACGAGGCGGTCCCCGAGGACGCCGAGGCCGAGTGGATCTCCGACGGCGGGGACGTGAAGGAGGCGGTGCTGTGGTTCGGCACCGACCCGGGCGCGGTACGCGCCACCCTGCTGCCCGGCCCCCGCAGCCTGCTCTCCCGCGCCCTGCCCGATCCCCCGGTCCGCCCGCCCGGCCGCTACCTCTACGAGCCCGACGGCGCCGTCATCCGCGCCCACCTGGTCGCCGAGGTCGCCGACCGGGTCGACGGCGGCCTGCTCGACGCGACGATCGCGTACGTCACGGCCGACGCGCTGCGCCCGACGCCGTACGCCACGGCCTACGAGATCACCGACCACCTCCCCTTCAACGTCAAGAAGCTGAAGGCCCTGCTGCGGGAGCGGGAGGTCGGCACCCTGACGGTGAAGAAGCGGGGCTCGGCGGTCGAGCCGGAGGAACTCCGCAGGAAGGTCAAGCCCCAGGGCCCGAACGCGGCGACGGTGTTCCTGACCCGGCTGTCGGGAGCACCGACGATGCTGATCGGGCACCCGGC
Organism: Streptomyces olindensis; assembly: GCF_040645895.1. Lineage (NCBI taxonomy): Bacteria > Bacillati > Actinomycetota > Actinomycetes > Kitasatosporales > Streptomycetaceae > Streptomyces > Streptomyces olindensis. The sequence continues at coordinate 219,613 of NZ_JBEYZD010000002.1, forward strand.
CTGACCGTTCAGGGCTGTTCCGCCGCCCGCCGCAGCAGCAGTTCCCGCTCCCTCTCGTTCCTCGTCAGCGACGCCGCCCGTTCGAACTCCGCGCGGGCCTCTGCCGTGCGGCCGAGGCGGGCGAGGAGGTCGCCGCGCACGCTGGGGAGCAGGTGGTAGTCCGTCAGGGCGGGGTCGTCCGTCAGGGCGTCGACGATCGTCAGGGCCGGGCCCGGGCCCTCGGACATGGAGACGGCGACCGCGCGGTTCAGTTCCACGACCGGGGACGGGGAGCGGGCCGCCAGGAGGCCGTAGAGGGTGGCGATGCGGGACCAGTCGGTCTCCTCGTAGGTGTGGGCGTGCGCGTGGCAGGCGGCGATGGCGGCCTGGAGGGTGTACGGGCCCGGCGCGCCGGAGGCGGTGGCCTCGGCCCGGCCCAGTGCGGTGATGCCGCGGGCGATGAGCATGCGGTTCCAGCGGGAGCGGTTCTGGTCCTTGAGGAGGACCGGTTCGCCCGAGGGGCCGGTGCGGGCGGCCGTGCGGGACGCCTGGAGCTCCAGGAGCGCGGTGAGGCCGTGCACCTCGGGCTCCTTCGGCATCAGGCCCGAGAGCACCCGGGCCAGCCGCAGGGCGTCCTCGCACAGGCCCGGGCGGAGCCAGTCGTCGCCGGCCGTTGCGGCATAACCCTCGTTGAAGATGAGGTAGATGACGTCGAGGACCGAGCCGAGGCGCGTCTCGCGGTCGGGGCCGTAGGGCACCTCGAAGGCGATGTCGCGGGTCGCCAGGGTGCGTTTGGCGCGCACGATGCGCTGCGCCACCGTCGCCTCCGGGACGAGGAAGGCGCGGGCGATCTCGGCCGTGGTCAGGCCGCCCAGCAGGCGCAGGGTGAGGGCGGTGCGGGCCTCCGTGGACAGCACCGGGTGGCAGGCGGTGAAGACCAGGCGCAGCAGGTCGTCGTCGATGTCGTCCGGGTCGGCGGGCTCCTGCGGCGGGGCCGTCTCCGGCAGGGTCCGGCCGATCTCCGCCAGCTTGCGGGCGTAGTTCTCGCGGCGGCGGACCAGGTCGACGGCACGGTTGCGGGCGGTGGCCATGAGCCAGGCGCCGGGGTTGTCGGGCACCCCGTCCCGGGGCCACTGCTCCAGCGCCGCGACGAGGGCGTCCTGCGCGAGTTCCTCGGCGATGCCGACGTCCCGGACGACCCGGGTGACGCCGGCGATGATCCTGGGCGACTCCATCCGGAAGACGGTCTCGATGGTCCGGGTGGTCCGGGTGCTCTGGGTGGTCGGGGTGGTTCGCGTGGTCCGGGAGGCGCCGGGTCCGGCGGTGGGCTGCGGGGTCACAGCCCACCATCAGACACCCGTGGCGGCGCCCCGCCAAGGACGACCGGTCAGCCCTCGGCGATCTGCCGGACCTCAGCGGTGATCGTCCAGTAGTCCTCGTGCACGGACAGGAACCGCTTGGTCCACTCGATCGCCTCGGCCTTGTCCTTGCACTGGCTGATCGAATAGCCGCCGATGACCTCCTTGGTCTCGGTGAACGGCCCGTCGGTGACGGACAGCTGCCCGCCCTCCCAGGTCACCCGGGTGCCGTCCGAGGTCGGCGTGAGCCCGGCCGTGTCGAGCATGACCCCGGCCTTGGTGATCTCCTCCAGCAGCTTGCCCATGCGCTCCTGGAGTTCGGGGCTCGGGCCCTCGGCGGGGGCGTTCTTCTCGTCGACGCGGATCAGGGTGAGAAAGCGCGGCATGGTGACTCCTCGGGTCTTCGGAGCGGGCTTCTGTCCGCTCTCACCCCTGCGTCGATCGGGCGGCCTCCGGATCGACACGCTCGCCGGATTTTCCCCGGATATTTTTTCCGGCGGGCGGCTGCGCAGGTCAGCGCAGCGACTCCCACAGTTTCCGGGCCTCCGGCTGCTCCGCCACCACCCGGTTGGGGTCCGACGGCGCCCGCATCACCGGCATCGTCACCGTCGTCACCCGGCTCGCCGACAGCCCCTGCAGGCTCTGCCCGAACCGGGTCAGCTCGCTCAGGGAGTCCAGGCCGGTGTCGGTGGTGAGGCCGGCGGTCACCGCGTCCGCGACCCGGTACAGCTTCGCCGGGTCGGTGAGCAGGTCCTGGGCGGCGATCTGCTCCAGCAGCGCCTTGACCAGTGTCTGCTGGAGCCCTATGCGGCCGAGGTCGCTGCCGTCGCCTATGCCGTGGCGGGTGCGGGCCAGGGCGAGGGCCTGGGTGCCGTCCAGGTGGTGGGTGCCCGCCTTCAGACGCAGATGGCTGTCCTCGTCGGCGATGTCCTCCTCCGTGGTGACGGTGACGCCGCCGAGCGCGTCGACCAGCTTCGCGAAGCCGGAGAAGTCGATCTCCAGGTAGTGGTCCATGCGGACGTTCGTCATGGACTCGACCGTCTTCACCGCGCAGACCGGACCGCCCACCGCGTACGCGCTGTTGAACATGGAGCCGTGGGCGACCGCCGTCGACCCGCCGGACGGGCGCGGGCAGGACGGGCGGGTGACCAGGGTGTCGCGCGGGATGCTCACCACCGTCGCGCTGGACCGCCCGGCGTCGAGGTGGACGACCATCGCCGTGTCCGAGCGGGCACCGGCACTGTCGCCGCCGCCGAGCCGCTGGTTCTCCCTGCCGCTGCGCGAGTCCGAGCCCAGCACCAGGATGTTGAGGGCGCCGCCGGGCAGCGCCGCGGCCGAGGGCGACGGCGTGCTCACCGGCCTCGGCGGGCGGTTGTCGCCCAGCGCGTTGTCGATGTCGACGCCGGTGATGTTGTCGTTGAGGTGCCAGTAGGCCCAGCCCGCCGCCCCGAGGCCCAGCACCAGCGCACCCGCCAGGGCCAGGCCTGCGGTCCTCAGCGCTCTCGACCGCCGGCCCGCCTCCCTGCCCCTGCCCCCGTCCCCGTTCCCGTCGAGTCCCGTCACGGGCAGGAACATAAGTCCGAATTATTACGAGCAGGGCCCCGCGGCCGATTTTCTTCGGAAATTCTCAGACTTCCCGGCCTCTGAGCGGCGAGCCGGCCGTCACGACGCCGGCCGGCAGGGTGGCGAGCAAGCCCGGTCTCGGTGATCCCATCACGGCGCCCCCGAAAGTTTCGGTGGTGTAACCGACTGGCTTCGGTGCAGTGTGGAGGCGTCCGTACCACCCGTCAATACAACAACTGGCCTTTCACGCGGGGGCCGCCGTGCTGCTGCGCACCACCAGGCTCGTCGCCAGTTCCACCCGGGTCGCCGCGGGGGCGTGCTCGTCCCGCCCGAGGTCCAGCACCAGCCGGGCAGCCGCCTCGGCCATCTCCGTCAGCGGCTGCCGTACGGTCGTCAGCGGCGGGCCGACCAGCGGGGCCACGGGCAGGTCGTCGAAGCCGACCACGCTCAGGTCCTCGGGGACGCGCAGCCCCAGCTCGCGCGCGGCCTCGTACAGCCCGAGCGCCTGGAGGTCGTTGCCGGCGAAGACGGCGGTGGGCCGGTCCGGGCGGCGCAGCAGCTCCAGGCCCAGCCGGTAGCCGGCCTCGTGGTGGAAGTCGCCGCCCGCGATCAGCGCCGGGTCCACCGGCAGCCCGGCCGTCTCCAGCGCGGCCCGGTAGCCGTCGATCCGGGCGCGGCTGCACATCATCTGCGAGGGCCCGCTGATCGCGCCGATCCTGCGGTGCCCCAGCTCGACGAGGTGCCGGGTGGCCGCGAGACCGCCCTGCCAGTTGGTCGCGCCGATCGACGGCACGTCCGCCCCCGGGTCGCCGGCCGGGTCCATCACCACGAACGGGATGGAGCGGCTGGTCAGCAGCGCGCGCTGGGCCTCGTCGAGCCCGGAGAGGACCAGGACCACGCCGTGCGGCCGGCGCGCGGCGACCTGGTCGGCCCAGGTCCGCCCGGGGACGAGACGCCCGGCGCTCTCCGACAGCACGACGCTCAGCCCGGCGTCCCGGGCCACGTTCTCCACACCCCGGATGACCTCCAGCGCCCAGGCGCTCTCCAGCTCGTGGAAGACCAGGTCGATCAGCGGCGAGCGGGTCGCCTCCGCGCGGCGCCGCCGGTAGCCGTGGGCGCGCAGCAGTTCCTCGACGCGGGCCCGGGTGGCCGGGGCGACGTCGGCCCGGCCGTTGAGGACCTTCGAAACAGTCGGCGCGGACACGCCGGCCTCACGGGCGATCTCGGCGAGCGTCGCGGTCTGCGCGGTGCGCCCCTGCGTCCGGGTTTGCGTCCGGCTTTCAACGGGCTCCGGGGATGTCATGGCGGCGATCGTATCCCTGCGGGCCCCCTTGACGAAGTCCTCGTGGCCCCATAAGTTCCCGGAACATTCGACGTGTATATCGAAACATTCGTAGAAGCGGGTGCGGGAAGCGGTCGTCAGCACGGTTCACGCGCTCGTCAGCACCGTTCGTGAGAGGGCCGTCCGTCCACCCGACAGGAGCTTCATGACCACCGCGCCCTGGCGTGACCCCGCCCTGCCCGCCGCCGCCCGCGTCGACGACCTGCTCTCCCGGATGACCCTGGAGGAGAAGACCGCCCAGCTGTACGGCGTGTGGGTGGGCGCCTCGGCGGACGGCGGCGGAGTCGCTCCGCACCAGCACGACATGACCGTCGAGCACGACTGGGACGAGCTGATCACCCACGGCCTGGGACAGCTCACGCGCTCCTTCGGTACCGCCCCCATCGACCCGGCGCTCGGCGCGCAGGCCCTGGCCCGCGCCCAGCGCCGTATCACCGCGGCCGGCCGCTTCGGCATCCCGGCGATCGCGCACGAGGAGTGCCTGGCCGGCTTCACCGCCTGGCGGGCCACGGCCTACCCGGTGCCGCTGGCCTGGGGCGCGACCTGGGACCCGCCGCTGGTCGAGGAGATGGCCCGGCGCATCGGGAACGACCTGCGCGCGGTCGGCGTCCACCAGGGCCTCGCGCCGGTCCTGGACGTCGTGCGCGATCCGCGCTGGGGCCGGGTGGAGGAGACCATCGGCGAGGACCCGTACCTGGTCGGCACGATCGCCACGGCCTATGTGCGGGGCCTGGAGTCGGCCGGGATCGTCGCCACGCTCAAGCACTTCGCCGGGTACGCCTCCTCGGCCGGAGCCCGCAACCTCGCCCCGGTACGGGCCGGCATCCGCGAGTTCGCGGACGTCACGCTGCCGCCGTTCGAGATGGCGCTGCGCGAGGCCGGGCCCCGCTCGGTGATGGCCGCGTACACCGAGACGGACGGCGTCCCGGCCTCCGCCGACCCCGAGCTGCTCACCCGGCTCCTGCGCGAGGAGTGGGGCTTCACCGGCACGGTCGTCTCCGACTACTTCGGCATCGGCTTCCTGCACACCCTCCACCGCGTCGCCGGCACCCCGGCCGAGGCGGCCCACGCGGCGCTCGCGGCCGGCATCGACGTCGAACTGCCCACGGTCAAGTGCTACGGCCCGCCGCTGCTGGACGCCGTCCGCACGGGGCAGGTCCCCGAGGAACTCGTGGACCGGGCGGCCCGCCGCGTGCTGCTCCAGAAGTGCGAACTGGGCCTGCTCGACGAGGACTGGAGCCCCGAGCCGGCCGCCTCGGTCGACCTGGACTCCACGGGCAACCGGATCCTGGCCCGCCGCCTGGCCGAGGAGTCGGTGGTCCTGCTCGACAACCCCGACGGCCTGCTCCCGCTGGCCCCCGACACCCGGATCGCGGTGGTCGGCCCGAGGGCGGCCGACGCCCTGGCCATGCTGGGCTGCTACTCCTTCCCGTCCCACGTCCTCACCCACCACCCCGAGGTTCCGACGGGCATCGAGATCCCGACCGTCCTGGACGCCCTGCGCACCGAACTGCCCGACGCCAAGGTGACGTTCGCACAGGGCTGCGACGTGACGGACCCGGACACCGCGGGCTTCGAGGAGGCCATCGCCCGTACCGCCGAGGCGGACGTGTGCGTGGCGGTCCTCGGCGACCGGGCGGGCCTGTTCGGCCGCGGCACCTCGGGCGAGGGCTGCGACGCGACGGACCTCGCCCTGCCGGGCGTCCAGGGCGAACTGCTGGACGCGCTGGTCGCGACGGGCGTCCCCGTGGTGCTGGTGCTGCTGACCGGCCGCCCGTACGCCCTCGGCCGCTGGCACGGCCGGCTGGGCGCGGTCGTCCAGGCCTTCTTCCCCGGGGAGGAGGGCGGCCCGGCGGTCGCGGGAGTGCTGTCGGGCCGCGTGAACCCCTCCGGCCGCCTCCCGGTGAGCGTGCCGCGGGAGCCCGGCGGCCAGCCCTGGACGTACCTCCAGCCGCCCCTCGGTCTCGCGGGCGAGGTCAGCAACCTCGACCCGACGCCGCTGTACCCCTTCGGCCACGGCCGCTCGTACACGACGTTCGCCTGGGAGGACGGCACGGGCGGCGAGGAGCCGGCGGAGATCGGCACGGACGGGACGTACGACGTCTCGGTGACCGTCCGCAACACGGGCGAGCGCCCGGGCGCGGAGGCCGTGCAGCTGTATCTGCACGACCCGGTGGCGTCGGTGACCCGCCCCGACGTACGGCTGATCGGCTACCGGCGGGTGACTGCGGCCCCGGGCGAGGCGGTGCGGGTGACGTTCCGCTTCCACCCGGACCTGTCGTCCTTCACCGACCGCTCGGGCCGGCGCGTGGTCGAACCGGGCGCCCTGGAGCTGCGGCTGGGGGCGTCCAGCGCGGACGTACGCCACACGGCACGCCTCACCCTCACGGGCCCGGTCCGGGTGCTCGGCACGGACCGGCGGCTGCGCTGCGAGACCGAGGTGACGGACGCGGGGTGACGGCGGGGGTCAGCCGGAGCCCACCGACTCGAACCGCCACCGGTGCACAGCCCGGGCCACCAACTCCCCGTCCGGCTCCGGCAGTTCGGGCAGCTCGGCATCGTAGGAGGCGTCCCACCAGGTGATGACGAGGACCCGGTCCTGGGGAGCGCGCAGGGTCTCCCGGCGCAGGGGGGCACGGGGCAGCTCCTGCGCCCGGGCCCAGGCCAGCAGGTCCTCACCCCGGCCGGGCACCGCCCGCGCCTCCCACATCAGCGCGACCGTCACGAGTACAGGTTCTCCTTGCTGACCTCGTGCACATGGTCGTGGCCGTGCCGGTGGCCCGGCACGTGCGGCTCCGTCACCGGCAGCGAGGAGTCCGCCGGCAGGTCCCAGCCCGACGCGGCGCGGTTGCGCGCGACCATCTCGGCGCCGAGCGCGGCGACCATCGCGCCGTTGTCCGTGCACAGCTTGGGCCGCGGCACGCGCAGCCGGATCCCGGCGGCCTCGCAGCGCTCCTGGGCCAGGGCGCGCAGCCGGGAGTTGGCGGCCACGCCGCCGCCGATCATCAGGTGGTCGACGCCCTCGTCCTTGCAGGCCCGGACGGCCTTGCGGGTCAGCACGTCCACGACCGCCTCCTGGAAGGAGGCCGACACGTCCCGCACCGGCACCTCCTCCCCCGCCGCCCGCTTGGCCTCGATCCAGCGCGCCACGGCCGTCTTCAGCCCCGAGAAGGAGAAGTCGTAGGCCGGGTCGCGCGGGCCGGTCAGGCCGCGCGGGAACGCGATCGCGTTCGGGTCGCCCTCCTTGGCGTACCGGTCGATGACCGGGCCGCCGGGGAAGCCGAGGTTCAGCACCCGGGCGATCTTGTCGAAGGCCTCGCCGGCCGCGTCGTCGATGGTGGCGCCCATCGGCCGGACGTCGGAGGTGATGTCCGAGGACAGCAGCAGCGAGGAGTGGCCGCCGGAGACCAGCAGCGCCATGGTCGGCTCGGGCAGCGGGCCGTGCTCCAGCTGGTCCACGCAGATGTGGGAGGCGAGGTGGTTCACGCCGTAGAGGGGCTTGCCCAGCGCGTACGCGTACGCCTTCGCGGCGGAGACGCCGACCAGCAGGGCGCCGGCGAGTCCGGGGCCGGCCGTGACGGCGATGCCGTCGAGGTCACGGGCGCTGACCCCGGCCTCCTTCAGCGCGCGGTCGATGGTCGGGACCATCGCCTCCAGGTGGGCGCGGCTCGCGACCTCGGGGACGACGCCGCCGAAGCGGGCGTGCTCGTCGACGCTGGAGGCGACGGCGTCGGCCAGCAGGGTGGTGCCCCGGACGATGCCGACGCCGGTCTCGTCGCAGGAGGTCTCAATCCCCAGAACGAGGGGTTCGTCAGCCATGGATCTCGGTTCCTTGTACGGAGTTCTCGGGGGCGGTCAGGCGCATCACCAGGGCGTCCACGTTGCCCGGCTGGTAGTAACCCCGCCGGACCCCGATGGGCTCGAACCCGAACCGCTCGTACAGCTTCTGCGCGCGCACGTTGTCCACGCGGCACTCCAGCATCACCTCGGCGCACTCGAAGGCGGTGGCCGCGCGCAGCAGTTCGGCGAGCAGCCGCGCGCCGAGGCCGGTGCCCCACAGGTCACGGGCGACGGCGATGGTCTGCACGTCGGCCTGCTCGCCGGAGGAGACCAGACCGGCGTACCCGACGATGCGGGAGCCGGCCTCGGCGACCACGTACCGCCGGTTGGCCTCGGGTCCGCGCGCATGGGCCAGCTCGGACCAGAACATGCCCCGCGACCAGGCGTCGTCGGGGAACAGGTCCCGCTCCAGCTCCAGCACGGGGTCGATGTCCCACCAGCGCATCTCGCGCAGTACGCACGTCTCGGGATCGGTCACGGGCTCGGTCACTTGGGGGTGACCACCTTGTAGTTCTTGGGGACCTGGGCGTCGGGGCGGCGCAGGTACAGCGGTCGCGGCGCGGGCAGCTCCTCGCCGGCCGCCAGCCGCTCCGCGGCCAGCCGGGCCAGGGCGGCGGCGGACACGTGCTCGGGCTCGTGCGCCTTGGGGAAGGTGTCCGGGTAGAGCAGCGCGCCCGCGCCGACCGCGGGCAGGCCCGCGACCTGCTCGGCGATGTCGGCGGGCCGGTCGACGGCCGGGTCGGTGACGCGGGTGCGGGAGTCGGCGTAGCGGGCCCAGTACACCTCCTTGCGGCGGGCGTCGGTCGCGACGACGAACGGGCCCTCCAGGTCGGCGGCGTAGGCGAGGCCGTCCAGCGTGCACACACCGTGCACGGGGACGCCGAGCGCGAGCCCGAAGGTGTCCGCGGTCATCAGACCGACCCGCAGCCCGGTGTAGGGGCCCGGGCCGATCCCGGCGACGATGCCCGTGACGGCGTCCAGCTTCAGGCCTGCCTCGGCGAGGACCCGGTCGATCGCCGGCAGCAGCAGTTCCCCGTGCCGCCGCGCGTCCACCTGACTCGACGAGGCGATGACGTCCTCGCCGTCGTGCAGTGCGACGGTGACAGCGGGTGTGGCGGTATCCAGAGCGAGCAAGAGCACGCAAACAGCCTACGGCTCCCCGGGGCCCGTGTCGGACGTACCTGCCGGGCCGTCACCTGCTGCTACCGTCACCTTCCGTCACGACAGGGACGTACGACGTGAGGTGGGTGCCGGTGGCAGTCAGCAGCTCGGGAATCGTGGCCGGGCTCACCGCGGCGGCCCTCGCGACGGTCGGCTACCTCGCCCACCGGGCCGCGGAGACCGTCCCGGCCGGTCTGGGCCGGGCGCAGGCGGGCGTCTCACCGGCGGTCGGCGCCCCGAGGGCGCCCCAGGTGAAGCGGGACCCCGCCGCGCTGCCCGTGGACTCCGGCAAGGGCGCGCGGGTCGTGTACTCGCTGCGCGGCGACCGCGTGTGGCTGGTCGGCGGGGACGAGACGGTGACGCGGACGTTCGAGGTCGACCCGAGCGTGGTGGATCCGGCCCCGGGCAGCTACACGGTCACGTCCCGTTCGAACGCGGTCACCGGCTCCGACGGCGTCCCGGTCGAGCACGTCGTGCGCTTCACCAGCGTGGACGGCGTGGCCATCGGCTTCAGCGCGGCCGTGGACGGTTCGACCGCCGCGCCCGACCCGAAGGTGCGCACCGGCGGCATCCGCGAGTCCCGCGCGGACGGCGACGCGATGTGGACGTTCGCGACCATCGGCCGCAAGGTCGTGGTGGTCCGCTGACCGCTGCCGGTCCTAGGGGGTGTCCGCAAAGTCGCGTCGTTCGCCCGGAGGGCGGGCCCTGCGGCGTTCGGTGCGTGCTCTCGGCGTGCCGGGCGGACGCCCGCGTACTGGTTGTACTCGGGTGTTCGC